>JBMCXL010000066.1:0-11147 GCA_048621015.1 Phycisphaeraceae bacterium | reverse complement strand
CACTGCGATCCCGAAGCCCGCGGATGGCGAGTCCGCGAGCCTTCCGCGGGGTTGCGGCGGCGCTACGAAACCATCGCCAACCCGCAGGCGGCTCACGCCGGCGTATGGCGCACCAGTTGCGCGTCCGAGTCGCAGGTCGGCTCGCCCAGGCCGTGGCATCGGCCCTTGCCGCTGTGCTTGGCTTGGTAGAGGTACTCGTCCGCCTTCTCGACCAGCGCCGGGCCGTTGGCGCAGTCGTCGCGGTGCAGCGAGGCGACGCCCATCGACAGGTCCGCCCAGCATTCGCAGCCGAGCAGGGCGCGCATGCGCTGGCGGAACACGCGCTGGACCTGCTCGACGAAAAGCTGCGCCCGGTCGAGGCCGCCGCCGGGCAGGAACACGAGGAACTCGTCCCCGCCCAGCCGCACCGCCAGGTCGCCGGGGCGCACGTAGCCGTCCAGCAGCTGGCCGAGGCTCACCAGTGTCTCGTCGCCGCGCGCGTGGCCGAGCGTGTCGTTGATCTGCTTGAAGTTGTCGATGTCGATCGCGATGCAGAACACGTCGGACCGCGTCTGGTGGGCGCGTTCGATCAGGCGCGGCAGCATGTCGTCGAGGCAGCGCCGGTTGCCCAGCTCGGTCAACGGATCGCGATGCGCCAGGCGGCGCAGCTGCGAGGTGGCGCGCTGCGTGGACTCGGCGATCTGGTGCGCCATGTTGCGGCGCAGCGTCCGCGCTTCGTGCTGATACTGGAGGCTGGTGGCGGCCAGGCAGTGCACGCTGCGCGCAATGCGGCCGATCTCGTCCTCGCGATCGCGCGGCAGGTCGCGCAGCCCGCGCGCCGTGCCGATCTCGTTGCGGCGCACCGTGCGCTCGATCTGGCGCAGCAACTGCTCCAGCGGCGCGAGCACCCACGCCTGCGCCACCGACCACACCACCGCGATCACCACGACCCCCGCCAGCACCACCGGCCAGCCGCGCTGGCCCCACTGCGCCCCGACCAGGCCGATCAGCACGCCCATCACCAGCGCCGCGAGTGTCAGCAGCGCGATCTTCACACGCAGCGACACGTCACCGCGCAAAGGCGAAGGGCTCGCCCACGAATCAGCCCGACGCGCGGGCGTGACCGGCGTTGCTGTCGTTTCGTCGGTGGCGGAGCCTGCCATGCATCTTGACCATCGGCGCAGCGGAAGCGCGACTTCCCCCCGCGCGCGCTTTCGACTCAAAAACAAGGCCGGCTGTAACGACTCCAGTGACACAGTCAAGCGAACGACCCATGCCGATCCGGTCAAGCCGTGCGGGTTGTAGCGAAGCGGCGGGTTGTGTGGACAGGGGCACTTTGCATTGGCGCGGCGGTGGCTGGGGCTGAGGCCGCGCTTCGAAACTGTTCACCACGCTACAGCGACCCCGCGGAAGGCTCGCGGACTCGCCATCCGCGGGCTTGGGGAGCGCAGCGAAGCGGTTTCTTACAGACTGATTCGCAGCGACCAATCGGGCGTTCAAGCCGCGGGGTGAGTCCGCGAACCCCGCGGTTTGGCTTGGGACACAGTCTCTTCGCCCCCGCCGCGCGCATTCAGCGCTCCGGCACGAGAAAGCTGAGATGATGCTCGGCGTGGCGGCAGTGGAACTGATCCCATTGCGCGCGCGAGAGCGGGCCGAGCACGGGGCTGGGATGGCGCGTCGGATCGGTGCGCAGGCGATTGATCGCCCGGTGCAGCGCTTCCAGGCCATCGGCATCGGAAATCTCATCACCGGGCAGCAGCGCGGCCGCCTCGCGCTCCAGCGGCACACCCGCGGGAAAACCGCGCCGCAACATCCGCGCGCGCAGCGGCCGCAGCAGCAGGCGCTGCCACCACGGCAGGCGGAACGCGGTGCCCTCGATTGAAACGTGCATCAGCCGCGCCAGGTGATCGCAAACCTGGCCGAGCGACCAGTTGCCGAGCCGACGGTAACCGTGCGCCCGAAGCACCTCGGCGTCGGCGATGATGTCGTCCAGCGCGGTGAAGCGCAGCGTGCGCCGGTCGGTGACTTGCTTGGTGTTGACGGTCATCTCGGGTCAGCGATCCGGACCTTCGCTGCGCTCAGGACCGGTTTGATGCGCGCAGGCGTTCGTGGCCTTCGCGCAGGAGCTGTTCGGTCTTGTCCCAGCCGATGCAGGCGTCGGTGACGGAGACGCCGTATGTCAGCTTCGCCTTGTCGTCGGGGATGGACTGCTTGCCTTCATGCAGGTTGGATTCGAGCATGGCGCCGATGATGGCGCGGTTGCCGGCGTTGCGCTGCTCGATGAGCGAATTCCAGACGACTTCCTGGCGCTGGTGCTGCTTGTCGGAGTTGGCGTGGGAGCAGTCGACCATGAGCACGGGATCGACGCCGGCGCTTTGGAGGGATTGCGCCGCCTGCTTGATGTTTTCGGGGTGGTAGTTTGGTTTGCCCCGTCCGCCGCGGAGGATGACGTGGCCGACGGTGTTGCCGCGCGTCTCGACGACGCAGGTGTTGCCGTCGTCGTCGATGCCGAGGAAGTGATGCGGCGAGCGCGCCGAGGTCATGGCGTCGATGGCGATCTGGAGGTTGCCGTCGGTCGCGTTCTTGAACCCGACAGGCATGGACAGGCCGCTGGCCATCTGGCGGTGGGTCTGGCTTTCCGTGGTGCGCGCGCCGATGGAGGCCCAGCTCACCAGGTCGTCGATGTATTGCGGGGTGTAGGGATCGAGCATCTCCGTGCCCGTGGGCAGGCCGAGACTGGTGATGTCCACGAGCAGTCCGCGCGCGAGGCGCAGGCCGTGCTGGATGTCGAACGAGCCGTCGAGGTGCGGGTCGTTGATGAGCCCTTTCCAGCCGACGGTGGTGCGCGGCTTTTCGAAGTAGACGCGCATGACGATGTAGAGCCGGTCGGCGAAGCGCTGCTTCAGCTCGGCGAGGCGCTGGGCGTATTCGCGCGCGGCGTCGGGGTCGTGGATCGAGCAGGGGCCGACGATGACCAGGAAGCGCTCGTCGGTGCCCTGCAGGATGTTGCGGACGGTGTCGCGGCCTTCGACGACGGCGGCGTGGGCGGCGTCCGTGACGGGCAGCTCGTCCTTGAGGGCGCGTGGCGCGGTGAGCGCGGTGGTGCCGGCGACGTTAACGTTGTGCGTCGGCTGGCCGGCGGTCGGGCGGGGCGCGTTGGGGTCGGTCGTGGGCGTCACGGTCGGCTCGCGGTGGTGGAGGTCGCGTCAGAAGGTCGCGTCGGGGCGAATCGTTGATGATAGCAGGACCGGCGGGAACGTAAAAAGCGAGCCGAAGCGAGCCGGCCCGGGGACGGCTCGGCTCGCAGGGAGGGTACAATAGCGCCATGAGCGAGCACGAACAGCAGATCAAGGCGGGCCGGCTGACGGCGGGGATGAGCTTCAGCGAGCGCGTGTGGGCGGTGACCGCCCGGGTGCCGCGCGGACGGGTGGTGACGTATGCCGACATCGCCCGCCGGCTGGGCACGAAGGGCTACCGCGCGGTGGGCCATGCCCTGCACCGCAACCCGTACGCCCCCGCCGTGCCGTGCCATCGCGTGGTGGGCAAGGACGGCCGGCTGACGGGTTTCGCCGGCGGACTGGCGAAGAAGCGGCGGCTGCTCGAAGGTGAAGGCGTGGCGATGGCGGGCGACGAGCGCGTGGACCTGCCGCGAAGCCGGTATGGCGGACGGCTGTGAGGGGCACGGCACGGCATCCCCAGCCCTTCGCCGCGCTCAGCACCGGCTGCGGGCCGTGTGTATGCGGATCGGCCGATAAGGATTGGTCTGATCGTGCTGATTGCGCGGATTTTCCGGACTGCGCCTCAAGACGCGCAGCACCTCGGCCGATATCGCTCAGGTGAGACCGAATCAGCACTTCGGACGTCTGCGCCTGGACCCGCCGCGTGAGGAAGAGCGCCGCCGGTATGGTCGGCTGCGCACCGAGGACGTGACCTGCTCCATCGGCGAGGTCGTCGACCTCTCGCCTGGGGGCATGAAGGTCCGCCGCAAGGGCTGGCGCTGCGTGCGCGTCGGCGATCGGTTCACCCTCACGCTCCGCTACGGCGGGTTCGCCCTGCCCTTGGACGTGCGCGTCGTGCGCCTCGAACGCCACGGCTTCCGCCGGCACTGCTTCGGCCTCGCCTTCGAAGAGGTGAACCCCGACATCCGAAGCAAGATCACCCACCTGGCACGCATCGCCGCCTACCACCGCGCCCTGCCGACCTGACCCCCCACCTCACTGCCGCCCCGCTTCCCCCCGCGGCTCCACCACCAGCACCACCGCATCGCGCAGCCACAGCCGGTCCAGCACCGGCCCGTTCACCCCGGCGAGCAGCTCCAGCCGCAGCGAACGCGCCGCGACCGCCATGTCGAGCGACGCCGTCGGCTGCTCCCGGTTCAACCGAAAACGCCGCGTCTGGTCCTCCATGGTGACCACCAGCTCCAGGTCCGCCCATTCGAGCACGGCCGCCGGCTCATCCGCCAGCTCCGCCCGCATCGCCAGACGCTCCGCCCCGCTCGGCAACGTAAACACCACCGTCACCGGCGCATGCAGCCACAGCGCGCCATCCGCCGCCACGCGCGGCAACATCGCCAGCCCGAACACGTCGCCGCCACTGACCTGCCGCTCGCACGCGCTCAGCGCTACCAGCCGCCGACCCGTGCCGGTGAAATCGATGCGCTTCACCTGCGTCAGCGCCGCCGCGATCGGCTCGCCGTCGCCCAGCACCGGCTCGAAGCGCACCTGCTCGCTGCGCATCGTCAGGTCGTGCCCGTCCATGGCGCTGCCGTCAGCCAGCACCACTCGATGCGCCGTTCCCGCTTCCACCGACGCCGGGTTCGCCAGCACCACCCCCGCGATGCGCTCGCGCGGCAGCGCGATCGGCTCGGGATCGTCCCCCTGCTGAAGCGACAGGCCCGCTTCATCCACCTGCGTCACGAAACCGCTCAACGCATCACCGTTGCTCAGCACGACCCGGTCCTCCGCCGGCGGATCGTCCAACGCGATCTCGACATCCGCTTCCGCATCACCAACGCGCCACCCGCGCAGCCGATCCAGCGCGATCGAAACCTCGCCCAGCAGCGGATGACGCCAGCGAAGCGCATTACCGTCGTCGCTCGCACCGATCCATTCACCCGCCAACCGCTGCCCGTCGGCCAGCACCAGCGCCGCGCCCTCGGGCACCGGCAGCGCCGCGGTCGGCGCCACCGACACCGTCTCCCGCTCATCGCCGATCGCACGAAGCTGTACGACCTGCTCGATCGATTCGGTGCGCAATCGGCGCTGCGCATCGAAATAGCTGATCCGCTCGCCGTTCAATCCCGTCACGCGCACGCGCTGCGCCTGCAGCTCGTCGTCCACCAGCACCGCCGGCGTCACCGCGCGGGCGGGTGTCGCCGTCCACACGATCGCCAACAGCGCGGCGAAGCATAATGTCGAATGTCGAATGACAGTATCGCTGCTTGCGGCTTCGCGCAGCGCCTGAACACAGGACGCCCACGCGAAGCCGCAAGCAGCGGGGATGCGGAGGTTTGCGCATTTGTCACTGGACATTCGACATTCTTTCGCCATTCAACATACCCACCCTATCGCTGAAAGATCGGCAGCAAGCGGTTCGGCACCTGCAACACCAGCAGGCTCATTGCCGTGCCGTACGCATCACCCTGGTCGCTGGTCCACCGGCCGTCCTCGCGCTGATGCTCGATCAGTTCGTCACGGATGCGCGGATACCACGCGCGCCAGTGCTCGCCGCCGGCCAGGAACATCGCCTGCACCGCGTAATACTGCCCGTAGTAATAGTGACTGCCGCTCTGGAAACGGATGCGCTCGATCGACTCGCGCAGGTAATCCAGCCCGCGGTCGATCGAATCGCCTTCGTACACGCCGGCGTAATACAGGCTCGCCACGCCCGCCGCCGAGCGCGGAAACTCCGACCCGCCGGTGTTGAGCATGTAGCGAAACCCGCCGTCCGATTCGTTCTGGCAGGCGCGCACGTACTCGATCGCCCGGTCGATCGTCTCCTTCGGCACGTGCAGCCCCGCGTTGCGCGCCGAGCGCAGCGCCATGATCTGGCAGATGGTCACGCTGATGTCGGCATCGACCGGCACGGGCTGATAGCGCCAGCCGCCTTCATCGTTCTGCGTGTTGACGATCAGGCGCACCGCCTTGAGCAGCACCTCGCGCAAACGCGCATCATCGGTCTGGCCGTACAACTCGCCGAGGAAAAGCGTGGCAAAGCCGTGACCGTACATCGGCCCGTGCGAGGTGTTCGCGGCGATCAGGCCCGACTCGCCCGCGCTGTTGAGCACGAACTCCAGCCCGCGCTGCACGTGCTCGCCGTACTCGCCGCGCCCCGGCAGGTGACCGTCGGACATGAACGCCATGCACGCCAGCCCCGTCATGCCGACGTGGCGGTTGTAGCGCGCGCTGCCGAAGCTCCCGTCGGCGCGCTGCGCCTCGGCGAGATAGGCAAGACCGCGCTCCACCGCGTTACGCATCTCCGGCGTGATTTCGGTGAACCCCACCTCGTGCTGGTCCGGCGTCCGCGGCGGGTCCCACCCCGGCGCGGACTCGTCCTCGTCCTCCTGCGCATGAAGCGGCATCGCGATCAACAGCGCGCACAGTCCCACCGCGAAACGCAAACGCCGGGCACGCTCCCATCGCCTGCTCTCCTGTCGCCTGTCGCCTGTCTTGTTCCGCCTCATTGCTCCTCCGCGAGCTGCCGGTAATACGCCTCGGTCAAGGAACGATAGACCGGGCTGAAGCGCTCGTTCATGCCCTCGGAGATCTCGTCGCGCAAGCGCGGTGGCAGGCTGCCCCATTCGCGGCGCAGCTCGCGCAAGGAGCGATCGGACGCCTCGGCGTCGCCGGCCTGGCCGGGCGACGCGCCGCCGGTGTGCGCGGTGTCGCCCTGGGCCTGTTGCGATTGACCTTCGCCGTCGTTCTGGCCGTCCTGGCTGCCGGATTGCTGCTGGGCGAGCTGTTCGCCGCCGCTGTCCTGCTGTTGTTGTTGCTGCTGTTGCTGTTGCGAGCCGCCGCCCCCGCCGCCGCCGGACTGCTGCTGTTGCTGGCGCGCGGCCGCGATCGCCTGGTCGATCTTGTCGAGAATGCGCTGCTGCATGCGCTGCGTCTCGATGCCCGCGTCCAGCCCCCGACCGAGGCGCTGCGCCACCGTGTCCATCTCCTGCACCGCCTGCGCGAACGCGTCCGCCGCGTCGTCGGCCGAAAGCTCGCGCTCGATCGCTTCCTCCAGCGCGCGCTGCGAATCGTCATCGACCTCGATCTCCGATTCCTCGCGCGCGTCCGCTTCCTCCTCGGTCGGCGCCAGCTCCAGCAATTCATCGAGCGTCGGCTGATCGCTCTGCGCATGCGCCGGCGCCACGTGTCCCCCTATCGCCAAACACAGCAACACCCCCCACACCGCGAGCCGGCCTGTCCTCGCCCCGGACGCCTCCAACCACCGGCGCAGCGCCGCAGGTGTTCCAGCCGACCGACCCGGGGATGGGTCGGCTCGCTTGAGCGGGGGACATCTCATTGTGCCTCTCCTTCTTGCCCCTCTTCCATTTCCTGCGGCACCATGCGCTGCTGGTTCATCTGCTCGATCAACCGCTCGCCCAGGTCGCTGAGCGCCCGTTGCTCGGCCGACAGGTCGATCAACCGCGAGCGCGCCGCATCGTCCTCCCGCACCGCCGCGTCCGCCAGCCCGCGCGTCTGTTCGAGCACCGACGATTGCAGCTCGCGCAGCAACCGCAGCTCCGCCATCGGCGGCACCAGCGGCGGGTCACCGCCACCCCCTTCACCGCCGCCGCCGCCACCCTGCTGGCCGGCGAACTGGGCGCGCTGTGTCGCCTGCTCGAGCACCGCCGCCATGCGGCGCAGGTCCGCGGCGATGCGCTGCTGATCGTCCCGCGTCTGCTCATCGACCAGCGCGCGCCGCAGACGCCGCGCCGCCTGGCGCGACGCATCGTCCACGCGATCGTGCAGATGCTGAAACAGCAGCGCGTCCTCGACGCGCTCGCGCAGCTTCGATGCGGCCACGCCGATGTCCGCCTGCTCGTGACCGTGCTGCACCAGCGCCGCGCGCTCGCGGCGCGCCAGGCCGTCCTCGCCCGCCTGGTCCATGACCTGCCCGACCGCTTCGCGCAATTCATCCTGCCGATCGGCCAGCGCCTCGTATTCCGCCTTGAGCTGCTCGCGCTCTTCGTCGGCCTGCTCCTGCGCAAGCCGCTCGCGCTGCTCCTGGATCAGCTCCAGCGCCTCTTCCAATCGCTCCACCGCGACCTGCTCCGCGTGCGCCGCATCCGGCGCCTCGTTCTCGCGCAGCGCCCGTACCGCCTCGCCCTGGCGCGTCACCGCCTGGTCGATCACCGTCGACACCGGAATGGTGCGCTCCGACTCCCGCGCGCTTTCCGCCGCCGCCATCGTCGCGCGCCGCAGCGTCGACTGCGCCTCGGCCATGCCGATCACGTTCGCCGCGTCCTCCAGTGCCGCGAGCTGGGCGTTCTGTCGCTCGATCAACCGCCGCAGCCGTTCGCTCAGCTCCTGCAACCGCCGCTGGAGCATCGCCTGCATGCGCTGATCCTGCTCGCCCATCTCGCTGAGCATGCGCTCCATGACGTCCAGGCTCTCGGCCTGGTCCTGGTTGGCGCGCGAGAGCTGGTTGCGATCGATCGACTGCGACGACTCGCCCATGCGCTCGGAAAGGCCTTCCTCCTGCGCCAGGTCGGCCGCCTCGCGCAGCGCCTCGGCGGCGGCGCGGCTCTCGTCGCTCTGGTCCTGCTGCGACAGCGCCGCGCTGGTCTGGCGCATCTGGCGCACCAGCTCCTGGGCATCCTCGGACGCCTGCCGCTGCTGCCGCGCCAGATCTTCCAGTTGCTCGCGCAACGCCTCGGGCAGATTCTCCAGCGCTTCGCCCACGGTCTGCGGCAGCAGCTCGCGCGTCTGCGCTTCGAGGTTGCGCTGCGTCGTGCGCAGCCGCTGCAATTCCAGCCGACGCGCCAGCGCATCCTGACCCTGGTCGAGCAGACTCACCAACTCGCTGAGCGCGGCGCGCACGGCTTCCTGCTGCTCGTCGGCGTCGGTGTCTTCCGCCAGCCTGTCGCGCGCTTCCTCGCTCGCTTCGCCGGCGCGTTCGAGCAGGTCGCGCGCCTGGTCCATCATGTCGGTGAGCGTCGGTGCATCGAGGCGATTGCGCTCGGCGCGCTCAATCAAGCCTTCAACCAGCCTGCGCTGCACGCCGAGCCGATCGGTCAGCCGGCCCTGGCGCGGCGCCGCGTCATCGGCCGGCTGCTCGCCGATCCGCCGCTGCTCGCTGTCGAGGCGGAGCGCCTGCTGGCGCACGCCCGCCAGCTCGCCGCGCAACTGGCCGGCGAGCGTGCCCGCATCGATGATGCGCAGCCGGCGCGGCGCTGAGCGCACCGGCCCGTGGCGCTGGCCGTCCAGTTCGTAGATGTCGCGCCCGACCGCAGTGAGCGTCACCGCGTCGCCCGGCTGCAGCGCGAATTCCGCCAGGTCCAGCGTGTGCGCCACCGTCAGGCGCGGCACTTGTCCGCTCTGCCGCGCCAGCTCGCGCGGCGAAGCGGTCTCACGCGATTCGGAGTCCGACGCGCCCGGCACCTGCGCCTCCAACGCGACCGACTCGGCGCCCACGTCGTCCTGCACCAGCGCTTCGACATCCACCCGCGCTTCGGGCAGCACCGATCGGTCGGCGTCCGGCTCGAGAATCGACACCGCCGGCGGCTCGTCGGTGATCGCCTCCAGCGCGTAGCGATACTCGGAAAGATTGGCAAAGCCGTGCTCGTCGGTCAGCTCGATCGACGTGCGCATCGACTCGCGCAGCGGGAACGTCAGCTTCACGCGCCGCGCGGCGCGGGCGCCTTCCTCCGGCAGCGTGAGCGCGACCTGTTCGTCGACCAGTCCCGGCACGAACCGCGCGAGATCGTCCGCCTCGATGCGCACCGGCTTGTTGAACGCAACGTCCAGCTCGGCCGTCGAACCAACAAGCCCGCGCACCGTGGGCACGCGGTTGCTGCGCGTGTGCAGGTCGGTCGTCTCGGGCTCTAAAAGACTGCGCGCATACGGCGGCGGCGTGAGCGTGGCGCGCACGGCGGTGACAGCGGGACGATCGACGAGCGCAACCGTCGCCGGCCGCGTGCGGTCGTCGCCGGCTTCGAAGTAGTACTCGACGTGCCCGCGCTCGCCGCGCTTGTTCGCGGCCGGGGCGCGCTCCGCCAGCTCGACCAGCCGCTCGAAGCGGTTGGCCAGCGGCGAGTCGGCGCGGGCGCGGCGCTCACCGTTGTTGTGGGTCTGCTCGCTCATCAGCGCGCTGCGCCATGGGCCGGGCGCGCCGCGGTGATCGATCAGCCGATAGTTGACCCACACGCGCATGCGCGGGTGATAGCCGCGCCCCACCGCCGCGCGCAGCGGCAGCGGCGTGTCCGCCGGCCAGGCGCTGGCGCGCGTGAGCGTGACCACGTCCGTGCGCTTCGGCCACTGCACGTCCGCCCACGGCGTGAACCACCGCGCCGCGGCGATGCGGCTGAACTCCGGCGCCACGTTCACCGTCACCGCCAGCAACCCGAGCCCCAGCACCGCGGCGCCCAGGGAAAACAGCGTCGCCGCCGGCGCCAGCAACCGGCGAAGCTGACCCGTGTCGAACGCCGCCCGCACGCGCTCGCGGCTGGCGGCGGCGAGCGTCGCGGTCCGCTGCGGGTCGGCGTAGTCCGCGGCGTGCTCGGTAAACTCCACCGCGCTGGCCAGCGACCCGCGCAACTCGGGGAACAGCCGCTCGGCCCGCAGCGCCAGGTCCGTCAGGCTCGGCGCGAAACGCACCGCCGCGACCAGCCGCCCGGTGAGCCAGCCGACCACCGCCACCGCCAGCACGCCGATCAGCCCCACCCGCACCGGGGCCGGCAACCGCAGGCCAAAGTCGATCACGGTCAGCACCGCTACGCCCGCCACCGCCACGGTCGCCGCCTGGGCGAGCCGCTGAAGAATCAGCAGCCCCCGACCGGTGCGGCGAATGCGGGCGAGTTGTCGGGCGATGGATTGCATAAATTATGTGTTTGTAACTATTTGCGAACTGAGCGCGTCTGCGGGCGAAGGTCCGGAGCACTCATCGTGCCGCCATCATGCCGCGCCGCTTCCCTCCATTCTCCGGGGCATGCACCCGCATGGCCAGCATCTCTTTAA
>JBMCXL010000065.1:0-11198 GCA_048621015.1 Phycisphaeraceae bacterium | reverse complement strand
GGGTGGGGCTGTACTCGGAAGGGGTGGCGCTCACGCGGGCGGGTTCCGGGGTGTGGGCGATCGGGCGATCAGGCGGGCGGACGTGCCGATGGGGGCATGGTCACGGGGCGTTTCCCGCGTTGTTCGGCGGGGGCGTTTCCGGGAGCCGGCCTCCGGCGGGTGCGGGCGGTTGGCGCTCGCGCCGGCGTCGTCGCGAAGGCGGGATGGCGCGGAAAAAAGAACCATCGGCGGCCGGCTTGTTCTGCATTGACAAAGCGCCGCCGCCCGATAGTGTAACCGCCAGTTTCAGCCGGGCCAACGCGTCACGGCACTGGCCGGGGTCGTGGGACAAGTGAAGAACAAGCCAGCTGGGTTGGGAGGTCTAGTGCGATGTCAACTCTCTTGAAGGAACTGCTCGATCAGCCGGGCCGGGGATCGTGGTGGCGGCAATCGCCGGAAGCGTCCGATCCGCATTTCGTCTTCGCGGCCAAAGATGACGAAGACGAACTTGAGGACGAGGAGTTTCTGGACGATGAGGAAGACGAGGACCTCGAGGACGACGACTTCGAGGACGACGACTTCGACGACGACGAGGACTTCGACGACGACGAGGACGACGAAGACCTGTTCGACGACGAAGACGAGGATGAAGCGGACGAAGAGGACGAGGCCCTTTTCGAGGACGAGGACGAGCTTTGAGGCCTGACGCCGCCTGCCCGCGGCCGCGGCCTCCCCACTCCAGGGCCGCGCCGTTCCCCGCAGGAGGATTACCATGCCCAAAGGCTCACACGGCGAACGGGCGCAGCCGCGCCCCGAAGACGCCGCATCGCCCGAGGCCAACCCCCCCCAGACCGAACGCCGCCAGTCGGTCGTGGACCGTCGCCTCGACTCCACCGGCCTGGAGCGTCGCCGCGGGCCCGGCCGCCGACGCACCGATTTCGTCAAGGCCGCCGAGGAAGGCGAGATGAGCCAGGAGCAGTTCCTGTTCCTCAAGGCCATCGACGCCTACAAACGCGTCAACAACCGCCCCTATCCCACCTGGAGCGAGGTCCTCGAGGTCATCCGCAAGCTCGGCTACCGCAAGACCGCGTCCATGGACCTGCACCTGCCCGCCGTCGAGGACTGGACCGAACCCCCCGACGCCCCGGCGTTCACCGACGATCAGGCGTCCGAATCGGACGAGAACGACCCGTCGCAGGCGTAACGTCCCAGACCCTCTCCCAGTCGCAGAGGTGCTGACGCGGGGTGCCGTTGCACGCCACCCGCCAGTACAATGACACCCATGCGCTTTGCGTTCACGCCCATCGCCTTCGCCGTCGCGATGCTCATCGCCGCGCCGCTGCATGCCCAGCACCAGGTCGAGGCCCCGCCCGATCAGCCGACGCTGGTCCAGCCCGCGGACCCTGCCGTGGGCGACCTCGACCCGCTCTCCCACAGCCTGCGCCGGATCGAGCCCGGCAACGCGCAGTTCAACCCCCACACGCCCATGCACCGCGTCCAGCCCGGCGCGCCCAACCTCTGGCAACAGCTCGGCCGGCCATCCAACCAGTTCCTCGATCAACGCGCCCATCGCTACCGCTACGAAGCGCCCGGCGTCAGCGCGTGGGTCCGTCGGCCCGAATACATCACGCGCGATCGCGAAGGCTTCGGCCCCGCGCTCAACCACACCCCGCGACGCGATGGCCAGCACCGCGCGCTCATCCCGCCCGATACCATCTTCGATCTCACCCCACCGACCCCCGCGCCCAACGCCACCGCGGATGACCACTGGGTCGACCGTCGCCTGAACACCCGCCTCGACACGCGCCTCGATGGCCGCGCCGATGACTCCGTGCCGCAAGCGCAGTCACCACGCCGCGCCACCATGCCCGAGCACGTCCGGCGCATCCTCCGCGCCGGCGAGCAGCGCCGCGTTCCCACGCCGTCACCCTCCGACAACCGCTGACGGAAGCCCGGCCGGCCTTTCACGCGGACACCCACTCCCAAAGCCCGCAGGTGGCGACGTAGGAGCCTTCTGCGGGATGCGGACTGCAACGTACGCTATTTCAGTTCACCCGCGCGCGGCGCGCTACTCGAGCGCCAGCGGCGCCGACCCGTCACCCGGCCTCGACGGCGGCGCGGCGCGCACATAGCACAGGAAATGGCTCCCGCCTTTTTCCGTGTGCTTGCGGTAATACATCGCCTCGTCCGCGAGCGTGATCAGTTTTTCGATGTTGATCGAGGCGTCCAGGTGCTCCACGTGGATCGCGCCCACGCTGAAGCGCAGCGGCACTTCCACTCCATCCGCCACACGGATGCGCGTGTTCTGCCGACCGATGACGCGCTGCGTGATCTCGCGCGCCCGCGCCTCGTCAACACCGGTCAGCAGCACGGCGAACTCGTCGCCACCGAGGCGGCCGATCAGGTCGTTGCGATCCAGCCGGCGGCGCAGCACCTTCGCCATGCCGCGCAGCACGCGGTCGCCGGCCACGTGGCCGTAGGTGTCGTTGACCGGCTTCAACTCGTCCAGGTCGATCACGATGCAGCACGCCGCGAGCTGGCGGTGCGCCGCGTCCTCGAGGCGGCGCTCGGCCAGTTGCGTGAACCCGCGCCGGTTGAGCACCTTGGTCAGCGGATCGGTGAACGCCTGGAAACGCAGTTCGTCGATGCCCTCGCGCTGCCGGCCGAGCGCGCCTTCGAGCCGACAGAGCTGGGAGATCATGGTGATCGTGTCGCTGGCCACCGCCTGCGCCAGTTCGCTGTGCAGTTCCATCGGCTCGATCTCGCTGCCGTCCACGAGCATGTCCGCGCGATGACGCGCGCTTTGAAAGAACGTATCGGGACTGGCGTGGACGCTGCCGAGGAACTGGCCGTGCAGTGTGGTCAGCCACTCGCGCTGCGCGCCGGTCAGATCCTCCCCGAGATGAGGCAGCAGGCTCGCGAGATAGGTGGCGATGCGCACGCCCGGCTCGCGCAACGTGTCGCTGCGCCGGCCGCCCGGTGGCTGGTGATGAGTCTGGACCGACTCGACCAGTGCCTCCGTCGCTTCCCACTGGACCAGCAGGTGGCTGCCGACCTCGGCGTGATCGATGCCGAAGCGGTCGATCTCCTGCGCCGTCCAGTCGCCGCGACTGCCGGGCACGAGATGATGGGCGTAGAAGTCCGGATCGAGCGCGACCAGCGGCGGCAGGCCGACGTCCTGGATCAGCGCGCGGGCGTAGGCGTGGGCGGCGCGATGCGGATCGATCAGTTCGCAGGCGAGCTGGCCGGCGCATGCCTTGCGCAGGCTGGAGATCCACAGCGTCCGCGCCATGGCGCGGGGCAGGCCGCTGGCTTCATTGAGCGCGCGCAGCCCGAACGCCATCGCGATCGCCCGCGCTCGGCTGGCGCCCAGGTGCAGCACGGCCCGGTCGATGCTTTCGATCGTGCTGCTGCGCCCGTAGACCGCCGAGTTCGCGATGCTCAGCACCCGGGCCGAGAGCATCGGACACTGGCGAATGGCCTCGCCCACCTCGTCGGGCTCGTCCGGCTGGGCGCGGAGCACAGCCAGCAGCGGACCCGAGTTGGTGCTCGCCTCACCGATCTGCGCCAGCGTTCGCTGACGACGGCACGCCCGCGCGTCCCGGGGCTCGGCCTGGCCCGCGTCTGTTTTCAGCACCGGAGAGGCTGGCCCTCCTGAACGCTGCACCGACATAGGACCCCCTAGCGGTTGATCGGTCGCGCCATCGCGCAGCGGACCGGTTTCGGTGTTGATCGGTCAGCGACGGGTGACGCTGTAGCGCCGGCTGCACGGATCACACTGGCCGTGCGATATCTGCCGTCAATCGTGAGGCCTGCGGATGTTGGGCAGGAAGCGCGGATAGGCCTGGCGTTCGGTCAGCGGTATCGGTTGTGACGATTGAAACGGTCGCAGCGGCGGCGCGGGTTGTGGCGCGTGAAAACGGAATTTTCCGAAATCACGATTGCAGGGTGCTTCGGCGTGCATCGGCGCGGCGGTCAGGCCTCGACGAGCTGACGCGCCTGCTCGAAGACCTGGCGCAGCATCGCGGGCGTGAGCCGGCCGGTGAAGGTGTTCTGCTGGCTGGGGTGGTAGCTGTCGACGATCGGCGGGGCGGTGGTCGTGAAGCGATGCAGGGCGCCGTGGGCGAACGGGTGATCGCTCAGCCGATCGATCCAGCCGCGCTGCTTGTAGAGGCGCAGCACCGCCGTGTGCGCGAGCTGGCCGAGGCAGACCACCGCGCGGAGGCGGGGCAGGGCTTCGAACGTCGCCACGAGGTACTCGCGGCAGTTGGCCTGCTCGTCGGGCGTGGGCTTGTTATCGGGGGGCGCGCAGTGGACGGTCGCGGTGATGGCCGCGTCGCGCAGCGCCAGGCCGTCGTCCGCCGCCCACGCCTCGGGCTGGTTGCAGAAGCCGGTTTCGTGCATCGCGCGGAAAAGGAAATCGCCGCTGCGGTCGCCGGTGAACATGCGGCCGGTGCGGTTCGCCCCGTGTGCCGCGGGCGCCAGACCCACCACCAGCAGCCGCGGCGCGCGCCTGCCCGGCGCGACGAGGTTCGGCACGGGCTTGCCCCAGTAAGCCTGCTCGCGGAAGCGGGCCGTCTTTTTCCGCGCCACCGCCTGGCAGTGATCGCGCAGCCGCTTGCACCGTCGGCAGCGCACGATCCGCTCGTTCAGCTCACGCAAAGGGGGCAGGTTCGCCATGAATCGCTCGCATCAAGCGTAAACGTATCTTCACCGGTCGCCGGCGGCCTGGCAACCGCGCGGGCCGCGCCTCGGCACGATCGTCACGATCCTTGCAGGTCGGCATCAAGTCACGTGAATTGTGATCGATTCCGCCCCGCGCGGGCGCGCCGGCCGTGAAGCGGCGCAGAATAGGGCCGTGTGTGGCCGTCGCCTGCCCAGACCATCGCACCGGCAGACTCAACCTGCCTTGCCAGACGTCCGAAGATAGTCGAGGTCTCCCACTTTCACGGGACAGGATGTACTCATGCGCCTGATTGTGGACAGCCTGATCGCCATGATGCTGATATGCATCCTCGGCGCGGTGGTGGTGCATTACCAGCAGGAGCAGCGTCGCCTGCATGACGTTCGCTTTGTGCATCGCTCGCTGGCGCGTCTGCACGAGCAGGCGACCTTCCGCAGTGCACTGCGCGACGCGGCGGACGGTGAGGAGGAGGTGCGCTTTCCGGCGCGCGTCGCGCCGCAGTGGTTCGAGCGCGACCTGCCGTTGAACGTGCTGGTGCCGCTGCATCAGCCGTGGATCGACGTGGCGCCGGAAGGCGACATGGCCGAGCATCCGCCGGACCCGGTCCTCCAGAACTCGAGCCAGGCGGGGTTCTGGTACAACCCGAACCGCGGCATCTTCCGGGCGCGCGTGGAGCCGCAGCTCAGCGAGAAGCGCACGCTCGAGATGTACAACCGGGTCAACGGCACCGCGCTGCTGTCGCTGCCGCGCGACGATACCGCCGCCCGCGCGCCCACGCCGAATCCCGTCGCGCCGGAGCCGGGCCTGCGCCACGCGGCGCGCGAGGCCGCCAGTACGCCACTGGATCGCACCGTGCAGCAGTTGCGCCGCACCGCCGACACGTTGTTCGCCGCCGGCCCCGCCGTCGCCCACGCCGCGCAGCGCAAGCACGCCGAGTCGCAAGCATCCGCCGCAGCCGACGAGAATGAGAACGAGAACGCGGCCGAAGAGGCGGAGACCGCCGAACCCAAGCGCCGTCGTCCGACCCTGCTCGACGAGCAGGAGTAGCGCCGGCCCCCATCACCACACACCGCCCGCGGTTTGGCGGAACGCTTCGAGTTCATACCGGCAAGCGGTGGAAGCGGCCTGCGCCCTCACAGTTCACCGAGGCGCGACAGCAGCCATTGCGCGAAAGCGGCCTTGCTCATCACGCCCGGCGCTTCGCACTGGCCGGCGACAGTGATCCATGTCGGCTCGATCTGCGCCGACTCCATCGTGACCAGCGGGTTGGCGACGATCGCATCGGCGCCCTTGCGGCGCAGCTTCTCGGTGGCGCGCTCGGTGAGGGTCTGCGGTGATTCGAGCGCGAAGGCGACGATCTTCTGGTCGGCACGCTTCTTTCGAGCGATGGCGGCGACCAGGTCCGGCGTCGGCTCCAGCTCGATCGTCCAGCGCTCGCCGCGCGCTCGCTTGCCAGCTTCACGTTGCGCGGGGCGATAGTCGGCCACGGCCGCGGCCATCACCAGCACATCGCAATGCGGAAAATGCTCGGCCAGCAGCGCTTCCAGATCGGCGGTGCTGCCAAAGCGATGCACGCGCAGCCCGTTGGCGGCGCGCGGCGGCGCGATGTCCGGGCCCAGCAGCAGCGTTACGTCATGGCCCGCGCCGTGCGCCGCTTCGGCCAGCGCCAGGCCCATCTGGCCGCTGGAGCGGTTGCTGATGAACCGCACCTCGTCGATGGGCTCGCGCGTGGGGCCGGCGGTGATGAGCAGGCGTAGGGGATTGCCGATTGCCAATTGCCGATTGCCGATTGGGAAGGTGGAAAGCGGCGCGGTGGTTACGGGTGCGCCGCGCTCTGCGCTTCGAGGTTCAGGGCGTGGGGGCCAATGGTGACGAGGGTCATGTCGCCGGGCGGGTGCTCGGCGAGGAAGGCGTTGAGCTTATCGAGCGTGATGGCGTCGACTTTTGCGGCCAGTTCGTCGAGCGTGCGCGGGTGGCCGAGGATGTGCTGATCGCGCGCGATGGCGGCGGCGCGGGCGCCGGTGGATTCGCCCTGCATGACGAGGCGCGACTTCATGCCGACGATGGCGCGGTCGAACTCGCTCCGGGTGACGCCTTCGCTGAGGCGCGCCAGCTCGTGGCGCATGACGTCGAGCGTTTCCTGGGCGCGCGGCGTGGTGGTGCCGGCATAGCCCATCATGACGCCGCGGTCTTTCTGGGCGCTGTAGGCAGCGTAGACGGCGTAGCACAAACCGCGCTTCTCGCGCACTTCGGTGAACAGGCGGCCGGACATGCCGCCGCTGAGCACGGCCGCGCCGGCGCGCTGGAGGAAGCTGCGCTCGTCGGCTTCGGGCAGCGCGTCGTAAGCGAGGCCGATGTGCACTTGTGATGTGTCGGCGGTGATGGGCGAGTAGCCGCGCAGCGCGTCGCTGCGCGTGGCGGGCTCCGTCCAGTCGCCTTGCCAGTCGCCGAGCAGGTCGCGCACCTGGTCGCGCAGCGCGTCCCAGTCGAAGCGGCCGGCGAAGGCGAGGATGGTGTCGCCGGGCACGCAGGCCGTGCGCCAGAAGCCGCGCACATCTTCAAGGGTGATGCGTTCGAGGTGATCGCGCTGCCCGAGCGGCGAGCGGTTGAACGGTTCGGGATAGTGGCAGCGGCGCAGCTCGATCATCACGCGCTGCTGCGGCTCGTCGGCGAGCGCGTCGATCGACTGGAGACAGAGCGCGCGGCTGGGCTCGAGCGCGTCTTCGTCGAGGTTCGGCCGGCGCAGCATGTCCAGCAGCAGGGGCAGCGCTTTTTCGCGCTTGGCGCCGATCATGGTGGCGCTGAGGCGCAGGTGGTGGGTGTCGACGCTGGTGGAGCGATCGACGCCGAGCTGGTCGAGCGCATCGGAATGCTCGCGCGAGGACAGGCCGGCAGCGCCGCGGCAGACCATCTCGGCGAGCATGGGCGCGCTGCCGAGCTGATCGTCGCGCTGGGCGCTGAGGCCGGCGGGGATGAGCGCGGTCATCGAGAGGGACTGGGCGGAGGCGACGGGTTCGGCGAGGAGTGTCAGGCCGTTGGGCAGTTGCTCGCGGTAAATATCAGTCATGGGCGCATTGTAGCGGCGCATCGGGTGTGACTGGGTCTGGGCGGGCTGTAGAATCGGCAGGATGATCGCCATCCTGTTTAAAGCGATGGGGCTTTACCTGCTGACGGCCGCGGCGGAGCTTACGGGATGCTACTTGGTGTTTCGGTGGTTGCGTCACGATGATTCGGTCTGGTTGACCGTGCCGGCGTTCGCGAGCCTCGCGGCGTTCGCGTGGCTTTTGACGCTGCATCCCGGGGCGGCCGGTCGGACTTATGCCGGTTACGGGGCGGTCTATCTGGCCATGGCCCTGGCGTGGCTGTGGGCGGTGGAAGGGCAGCGCCCGACACTGGCCGATCTGATCGGCGTGGGCGTTTGTCTGGTCGGCATGGCGATCATCATTCTGGGCAATCGCGCCGGTTGATGCAGCGCATCACGCGTTATACGTCGCCGCGCGCACGGCCTCGGTGATGCGCCGCGCGTTGGGCAGCATCTCCTGCTCCAGATCGCGGTTGTAGGGCGGGGGGACGTCGTGGGCGTTGACGCGATAGACCTGGTTGTCGAGGAAGTCGAGCCCGCGCTCGTAGATCTGCGTGACAATTTCAGAAGCGACCGAGGCGAACGGCCAGCTCTGATCGACGACGATGGCGTAGCTGGTCTTCTTGACGCTCTCGATGATCGTGTCGATGTCGAGCGGGCGATAGGTGCGGCAGTCGATCACTTCGCAGTCGATGCCTTCTTTCTCGAGTTGCTCGGCGGCTTCGAGGGCGAAGTGGACGGGGCGGCCGGCGGTGATGACGGTGCAGTCGTTGCCGGGCTTGATGACGTGGGCCTTGCCGAAGGGGATGGTGAAATCGTCATCGTCTTCCGGCGGGGCCCACTTGCCGTGGAGATAGCGCGAGAAGTCGGCATCGCCGCGCGCGCCGAAGCCGAGCAGCCGCTCGTTTTCAAGGAAAAAGACGGGGTCGTCATCGCGGATGGCGGTCTTGAGCAGGCCCTTGGCGTCGCGCGGTGTGGCGGGCAGCGCCATCTTGAGGCCGGGCACTTGCGACCAGAGCGATTCGACGGACCAGGAGTGCGTCGAGCCGAGCTGACCGCCGGCGCCGTTGTTGCCGCGGAAGACGATGGGCACGCCGAACTGTCCGCCGGACATGTAGAGCATCTTCGGCGCGTTGTTGACGATCTGGTCGGCGGCGACGAGGCAGAAGGACCATGACATGAACTCGATGATGGGGCGCAGGCCGTACATCGCGGCGCCGACGCCGAGGCCGGCGAAGCCGGTTTCGGAGATGGGCGTGTCGATGATGCGCGCCGGGCCGAACTCATCGAGCATGCCCTGGGTGACTTTGTAGGCGCCGTTGTACTCGGCGACCTCTTCGCCCATGACGAAGACGCGGTCGTCGCGGAGCATTTCTTCGCGCATCGCGGCGCGGAGCGCTTCGCGGTACTGGATCTTTTGCGTGGTTTTTTCAGCGGTGGCGGTCATGTTGGGTTATTTCTCAGTCGGTGGCGGGACGGAAAGGTCGCGGCAGATTTTTCGTGCAAGGCCCGCTTTGATCTCGCGGTGGCGTGGGATTGCTTGCCTCTGGCCGGTCTTGGGATTTCTCCACATCGAGTGTCGCGTGCGTTCCGGTTCGCCTTCGCAACCGTGCTGGCGAAGGTGTTGAAGCAGTTTGGTGCGCTTCATATCTCAGGCTACATCGGCGACGTCGATCTGAATCAGGCGCGTCGGCTCCGGCGACTCGCCGTGCTCGCGCTGGTATTCGAGCACGAACTGAATCGACGACTTCAGGTCCTCCAATGCTTCCTGTTCGGTTTCACCCTGGCCGTTGGCTTCGGGCACTTCAGCACAGGTCGCCCAGTATCCGCCTTCCTCGGCTTCATGAAGAATCGCGGTGTATTTCATGGTTCGTGAACTCCAGTCCGTAAGGACAGGCCGCCGACCTGCCTCTACTCAGCCTCACCCTCCTCGGTCAGCATCACCGGCAGCTCGCCCTTCTCGAACGGTGGATAGGGCTGTGAATAGACGTCGGTGTACAGCTCGTCGTAGTCCGGGTTCGGTGACTGGTCGGCGTATTTCACCGCGTCCTGCACAGCCTTTTTCGCCTTCTTGTCCAGCTCGTCGAGCTCGTCCTGCTTGGCGATCTTGCGCTCCACGAGCTGCTTGGCGAGCACCTGGATGCAGTCGCGCTCCGCGGCCTGTTCTTCTTCTTCCTTCGTGCGGTATTTGCGCGGGTCGGACATCGAGTGGCCCTGGAAGCGGTACGTTTTCACCTGCATCATGCATGGGCCGCCGCCGGTGTCGTCGCGGCCGAGGGCTTTGCTGAACGAGCCGCGCGTCTGGTCGACCTCGCGCTTGGTGACGTCGTAGACCTCCAGCGCATCCATGCCGTCGCACTCGGCGTAGCGCATGCCGTAGGACTCGGCCTTCTTGGAAAGATCGTGGGCCATGGTCGTGCCGCGGGCGATGTGGGTGCCCATGGAGTAGAGGTTGTTCTCGACGAGGAAGATGATCGGCAGGTTCCACAGGCCGGCCATGTTCATCGCCTCGTGGAACGCGCCCTGGTTGAGCGCGCCGTCGCCGAGGTAGCAGAGGCAGACCTTATCCTCGCCGCGGTACTGGATGCCGAACGCCAGGCCGATGGCCAGCGGGCATTGTCCGCCGACGATGGCGTGTCCGCCGTACATGTGCCGGGGCTTGTCGAAGAAGTGCATCGACCCGCCCTTGCCCTTGGCGCAGCCGGTGATTTTGCCGAACAGCTCCGCCATGCCGTAGTTGGGGTGCATGCCGCGTGCGAGGGCGTGGCCGTGGTCGCGGTAGGCGGTGATGACGGGGTCGTCGTCCTGTAGGGCGTTGATGGAGCCGACGGCGCAGGCCTCTTCGCCGGAGTAGATGTGGCAGAAGCCTCCGACTTTCTGCTGCATGTAGCTCTGCATGGTCCGCTCTTCGAAGCGGCGGATGAGCATCATGTCGTAGAGCATGGCCAGGAGCTTGTCGTTGGCGAGCTCGTCGGAGGGTCGGGCCTGGTCGTCTTTGGCGCCCTTGGTTTTGTTTCGGGTGGCGGTGGTCATGGACGGTCCTTCGTTGGGCCGTGGGCGGATCTGGGGATCGGTCCGATGGCGGGCGGTGGCGCGGCGTCGTGTGGCGGGCCGGTCGGATCCGGGCCGGCTGGGCCGCGCGGATTGGTGTTCATGGTCAGGTCCGTGTGGACGGCGCACCCTCTCCGAGCGGGCCCCGCCCCGGGCGACGCTGCTCGACGGTCCTGCCGGGGGGCCGGCCGCGCCGCTCCCCCGAGGATGTCGTCCACGGCAATAAGTCAGTTTAGGAAGGGCGTTTTGCGCCAGCAAGCGCGAGGCCGGCGGGGCGCGGGAATGGGGCGGGACGATTCATCCGGGCCTTCGCCCGCCGATGCGCTTGGAACCCGGCTCATGCCGGGCGTCTCCCCATGGTCCAAGCTGGCCCTGAGCGAGTCGGCGAGCGAAGGTCCGGCT
>JBMCXL010000064.1:0-11266 GCA_048621015.1 Phycisphaeraceae bacterium | reverse complement strand
GGTCCGGACGGGACGCAGCCGACCGAGCGGATGGTGACGGAACTGCGGCGGCTGGTCGAGCGCGGCCGGCGGCGCTGGCGGTTGCTGGTGCTGGCCGAGGCGGTGAGCCTGGCCATCGCGGCGCCGCTGGCGTACATGTGGCTGGTGTTCCTCATCGACAACGTCTATCACCTGCCGACGTGGGGGCTGCTGCTGGCCAACGTCGTGTTTTTCGCGTGCCTGATCTGGGTGGGCTGGCGGCTGGTGCGCAGTTGGAAGCGGGCGCGCTTCACGACCGACCAGGTCGCGCTGGCGATGGAGCAGCGCACGCCGGGCGGGGTGCAGAACCGACTCATCAACTCACTGCAACTGTCGCGCAGCGACGATGCGCAGGTGCGCGCGATGACCGACGCGGTGGTGTCGGAGAACTATCGCTTTCTCGAGCAGGTCCAGCTTCAGCAGATCGCCGAGAGTCGGCCGGTGGTGATGCGCGCGATCGTCGCGGTGCTGCTGGTGGTGATGGGCGCCGGGTTCTGGGTGGCCAGCGCGGAGCGGTTCACGACCTCGGCGAGTCGACTGTTCATGCCGTTCGCGGGCATCGATCCGGTGTATCGCACGCGGCTGGAGGTGGTCCCGGGCGATGTGACGATCGCGGCGGGCGAGGATGTGACCGTTCAAGTGCAGTTGAGCGGACACATTCCCGACGACGTGCTGCTGCTGATCGAGAAGGGCGACGAGCAGATGTCGCGGCGCGTGTCCGTCGATCGCGCGGCGGCGACGGCGAGCTACACGTTCGAGTCGGTGCGGCGCAGCACGAACTACGCCCTGCGCGGCGGCGACTTCACGACGCGGCAGTATCGCATCACGGTGCCGGCGGCGCTGGAGGTGCGCAGGCTCGAAGCAGCGCTGCGGTTTCCCGACTACACGGCGATGGAGCCGCGCACATTCGAAAGCGAAACGGGCGACCTGGAAGCGGTCACGGGCACCGAGGCGGCGCTGCGGTTCACGCTGAACCAGCCGGTGGCGTCCGCGTGGCTGATGGTGCGCGAGCCGGGCGACAACGAAGACGATGCGTCGTCCGAAGCGGAGAAGCTGACGCTGCGCAAGGCGGATGACGCGACGTTCACGCTCGATCACACGTTCGACCGGACCTTGCACTACACGCTGACGGCGCGGCGTGACGGGGAGGACGTGCGCGGGCCGACGGGGCGCTTGCGCGCGGTGCCGGACGAGGAGCCGGAGGTGTATCTCGGTGGGGTGGAGGCCGACAGCGCGGTGATGATCGAGGACGTGCTGGAGCTGCGCGTGCGCGGGCGGGACGATTACGGTCTGCGCGAGCTGGGGCTGTTCTATCGGCAGGTGCATGAAACAGGCGACGAGGCGTCGAAGGGGGAATGGCGCGCGATCGAAACGTGGCCGCTGATGGAGGCGGAGTCGGAAGCGTCGGGCGATCCGATCAAGCAGGACCAGCGCGAGGTCGCGCTGCTGCTGGGCATGCTGCCGGTGGCGGAGGGCGACGTGCTGGAGCTGGCGGCGCGGGCGCGCGACATGAATCCGGAGCGCGGTGATGCGTGGACGACGTCGACGACGTATCCGATCACGGTGACGAGCCCGGGCGCCACGCTGCAACTGACCTACGAGCGCATCCTGGAAACGGAGCGCACGATCCGCGAGCTGATCGCGGCGCACGACAAGCTGGAGGCGACGGCGGACGAGTGGGTGCGCAAGCTCGAGCCGGGCTCGTCGCTGCGCTGGGACGAGCAGAAGAATCTCGATGCGCTGGCGAAAGCAATGCGCGGCCAGGCGTCGCGCCAGGCGGAGCTGCGCCAGCGCACGGGCGAAGCGGCGCGCGACATGCCGACCGAGGCGGGCCAGACGCTGCGCTCGGCGCTGGCGATGCTGGCCGACACGGAAATGGTGCGCCACATCCGGATACTGGAGCGCGTGCCCGAGCGCGACACGCCGCAGGCCAAGCGCAGCACGCTGAGCGATGCGCGGCTGACGGTGCGGCGCACGGTGCGCAGCCTCAGCGAGATCCTCGACGATTACATTCGCTTCCGCGAGGACTGGGAGCTGAGCCACATGGTCAGCTTCACGCAGATGCTCGCGCAGCGCCAGGCGCGCCTCGCCGACGCGACACAGGCGTACACGGCGATGGCGGCTGATGCGATCGCGCCAGAGCAGCGCGCCTCGATCAAGCGGCGGCAGATGAAGGTGCACGAACTGTCGGGCCTGACCGGGACCGCGTTCGAGGGACTGGCGCGGCGCGAGGACGAGATCGGCCCGATCCTCACCGACGCGTTCACCGAAGCGGCGGCGGGTTTCGCCGAATCGGGCCTGAAAAAGGACATGACCGAGGCGGCGGCCCATCTCGAGCAGGCGGCATGGTCACAGGCCGAGCCCAAGCAGCGCGCCGCCGGGAAGAAGCTCGGCACGATTTACCAGAACCTGCGCGATGCGCAATCGGAGCTGGCGCGCCAGGCGATCGCGGAGCTGGAGGAACTGGCCGAGACCAGCGAGCTGGCGAAGCAGGAGCTGGAGAAGCTGCGCGAAGGTTTCGAGAAGGGCGTCATCGCGATGGAGGACGACCTGAGCCTCGCGGACACGCTGCGGCTGGTCGAGAAGAACGAGGAGATCGGCAAGCAGAGCGACGCCGACCGCGAGGGCAAGGGGCCGGAGCGCATGTCCTACGAGGACGTGATGGACGAGCTTTCCAAGCCCCGGCCGGGCGAGGTGGACACCAGCACGCACACGCTCGCCGACCGGTTCGGCGCCGAAGGCGAGACGATTCTCGACGAGACGCCGGACAACACGCGCAACCCGGGGCAGACCGTCGTGCAGGAAGATCTGGAGGACGTGGTCGGCGAACTGCTGGAGGGCACCGAAGAGTTGAAGGAGGATTACCTCTCCTATACCGCGACGCTGTCCGCGGCGGTGCTGGACACCGGCAGCGACGTCAGCCGCAAGACCCCGGAGATGCTCAACAGCACCGGCGCCACTTCCACGACCGGCAATCAGCCGCCGCCGTCGGACGACATCGGCGGCGCGGCGCGCGCCGGTCGGCTCGGCGCGCGGGCGCACGGGCAGGTCGTGGGCGATCACATGATCAACCGTCGCGGCCGCGCGGCGCAGGAAGGCCAGGAAGACATCCCCGACCAGGCCGGCACGATGCAGGAAACGCTCTCCGACGATCCGCAGCGCGACGAGTCCACCGGCACCGGCGGCAAGCGCATCGACTCCGATGACACGCACTTTTCCACCAAGGACGCCGGCGAATGGAAAGACGACATCGCCGACGACATGGAAGAGCCCCAGGACACGCACAAGATCGTCGAGCGCCAGGGCAAACCGCTCGACCCCGAGATCGCCGACCGCATGCACGACACCGAGAATCGGCAGGAACAGATGATCGAGCGCATCAAGACGGTGAAGAAGGAGTTCGACGAGCTGTACCTGCCGACGGATCACCTCGACGATCTGATGAGCCAGCTCGAGAGCAACTTCGATCGGCTGCGCGAGGCGCCGGACGCGGGCGTGTTCCGCGAGCAGGTGGAGTTGCTGAACGAGCTGCAATCGACGGTGATCGTGATGCATCGGCCGGGCTCGCAGTTCATGCAGAGCGTGCGGCGCGAGCAGCGCGTGGACGGGCGCATTCTCGATGAGAAGGCCGCGCTGCCGCTGCCGGGCTACGAGGACGCGGTGGATCGGTACTACCGGGCGCTGCTCGACCTGGAGCCGGCGGTGGCGGGGGACGTGGAGGCCACTCAACCATGAGGCTGATGCGAGTGATGATCGGGGTGGCGCTGCTGACGGCGCTGGCGCCCGCGGTGCAGCCGGTGCAGGCGCAGGCGGATGAAGCGCCGGCGCTGGAGGACGTGGTGCGCTACGTGCCCGCGGCCGATGCGCGGGCGATGGCCGTGCACGACGAGCGCGGCATCCTGGTCGTGGCGCACGTTCACGAGGGCGCGGGCCGGCTGTCGGTGTTCGCGCTGGACGATCTGGAAGCGACGGGCGACGGCAACGACGAGGAGGAGCAGGAACAACAGGAGGAACAGGGCGACAACGGCGCGGCCGAAGCGCTGCTGACGCTCGATCTGCCGCGCGCCGATGCGCTGGCCAAACACGCGCACGCGCCGCTGGCGCTGACGTTTCACCCGGAATTGCCGGTGCTCTACGTCTGGCGGGACATCGCCGAGGACGTGGAGATCGAAGCGGACAGCGACGCCGAGGCGCAGGTTTTCGAGCACCTGGATCACCTGCTCATCTATCAGCTCGAAGGCGAAGGCGAGCAACTGAACCTGGCGCGCGCCGACGCGTTCTGCCACGGCGAGCGCTTCGCCTATGCGCAGCAGCGCGCGTCGCTGGCCGTGTCCGGCGACGGTGAGCGGCTGTTTCTTCCCAACATGGTCGACCTCGACGAAGACATCGCCACGCAGAACCAGGGCGCCATCGGCTACTTCGATCTCGACGAGCAAGGCATGCCCGCGCCCGTGCCCGTGCCCATCGAAGGCACGCTCGACGGCTACGGCATCAACGAATACGAAATGGAAATCCGCGCCGAGTGGGTCTACACCGGCGTGCCTTACTACAACCGGCCGCGCTGGGTGCGCCTGAACCGCCTGCCCACCGGCACCGGCTTCTTCGCGCCGACGAAGCGCACGCTCATCTTCGGCAGCGGCGCCGGGTTCGGCCTGTGGGACACCGTCGACCGGCGCGGCGCGCTCAGCGAAGTCAGCCTGATCGACATCAAAAGCCCGCTGCTCGTCGGCCATCCCACGCTGCCCATGCTCTATGTCGCAAGCCACAGCGGCAATCGCATCGCCCACATGCCGCACGTCCACGGCTTCCCCACCATGGTGCCCACCGTGGATTCATACCCCGGCACCTCGTTCCGCGCCATACCCGTCGTCCTGCACCGCCCGCGACACGTGCTGGCGATCGGTGGACGCAATCACCTGCGCCTCGTCGGCCTCGACGCGAACGGGGCGTTCACCGACCAGCGCGCTCACGTGCCCGTGCCCACCGAAGGCCCGGTGCTCGCCGTGGCCTGTTCCCCGCAGCGCGGACGCATCTACGTCGCCGCGGATGAGCTGCCGTGACCAGCGTGAGAAGGATGACGCGCCCATGAACGCGCAGAAGAAAGCGCAGATGAACACGCCGACGCTACCGCCGCTCACGCCCGACCGGTCCCGCCGCGCTGCCGCGTGGTGCCTGGTCGTCGTCGTATGCCTGGCCAGCGCCGCGCCGCTGTCGGCGCGCACAATCCTGCTCGGCGTCGAGGATTGCGACGGCATCGCCGCGATCGACGCCGCCGCGCCGCGCCTGAGCTGGGCCATGGCCCGCAGCGGACGCCAGACGTATCACACCGGCCACATGGCGCTGACCGAGCAGCGGTCGCTGCTGATGCGCTTCGACCTCGGCCGCATTCCCCCGGACCAGCGCATCGTGCACGCCGAGCTGGTCGTGCCCGTGCGCGAGCGATTGGGCAGCGACCCGCGCTTCTACGCGTGGCGCCTGCTCACCGACTGGGGCGCGGGCGTGTGCCACCTTTATCGCTTCACGCGCCGGGGCGAAAGCGACGAAAGGATCCCGTGGACCGAAGACGGGGCGCGCGGCATCGGCTCCGACCGCGCCGCCGCACCGACCGACGCGGTGCGCGTCACCAGCAGCGAGGCGAGCAAGTACGTCATCAACGTCACCGAGGACGTGGAACTGTGGTACGAGGACCGCGCGGAGAACCACGGCTGGCTGTTCAGCGTCGAAGACCCGGAGGTCGAGGTTCGGCTCGCCTCGCCGCTGTGGCACTATCGCGACGACTGGACGCTTCGCATCACCTACGAGCCGCGCGATGAATAGTCACGCCATGCCCGACCTCGCTTCGAGTGTTGCCATGACCCGCAGCCCGACCGTCGCCATCCTCGTGCTGTTCGCCCTGTTCGCGGCGCCGTTCACCGCGCGCGCCGACGAGTCCGCGCCGCGCCTCTGGATGGCCGGCCAGACCGTCACCTTCGAAAACATCCCGCTCGACGGCGACGAGCCCACGCCCTGGCCCGAGCCGTGGACCATCGACGGCGAATATCGCGAGGCGCGCCCGCCGCGGCTGCGCGTCGACCGCGCCGATACCACCAACCACGTCGCGTGGGTCGATGAGAACAGCCGCGTCCGCATCCATCGCGCCGACCTCGCCGCTGTCGACACCGCCCAGGCGACGCGCATCTATTGGTGGCAGGACCAGCACACCGTGCGCAACACCGCCGGCCTGCTGGCGCGCTACCAGCCCGCCACCGGCGACGACAACGCCGGCCGCCGCGCCTACCGCGCCGAGCTTTCCGTCAACCCGCGCGAGCTGCGCCTCGTCAGTGACGTCGATGGCGAGCAGAGCATCCTCGCCAACGTCGAACTGGAATGGTCCAACCAGCGCTGGTATCACCTCCAGCTCCACGTGCGCCAGCTCGACGAGGAGCGCACCGAGCTGCGCGCCAAGCTCTGGCCCGATGGCGAGCCCGAGCCCGGCGACTGGACGCTCACCCACATCGACGACACGCCCGAACTCCAGAACCTCGAAGGCCACGTCGGCATCACCGGCCGCTCGACCGGCAACCGCATGTGGGCCTACGACGACTATCTCGCCCTCCCCGCCGCCGACGCCATCGAGGGCAACGTCACCGCTGCCGATGACGGCGACGTGACCATCGAGCGCGCCGACGGCGAGACGGTCACGCTCGCCTTTTCCGATCTGGACCTGCGCGACCGCCAGGACCTGATCCTGCGCCGGGGCCGGCGCGCCGTCGAAGCGTCGCCCGACTGGGTCGACGGCTATCGCGTGCGCTACAAGCTGCGCATCGCCAGCGATGTGGTCAACCAGCCGACCGACACCGTCACCGCCGCGCTGCCCAACGGCGGCTGGCTGAAGGACGACGCCTCCGACCTGGTCGTCAAGACGCGCGACGGCACCGAGATCCCCGCGCTGGTGCTCTCGCACGCGCCGCAGGCCGACACGATCATCCAGTTCCGCCGCGTGCCGACCGAGACGGTCTACTGGGTCTATGCCTCCAACCCCGACGCGCCGGACCCCGATCCTGCGCTGGAGCAGCGCCTCGAAAAGGCGCGCGAGGCCTCGGAGCAGGCGCAGCTCGCGATGATGGCCGCGCAGCAGAAAGCGGGCGAGCGTGCCGGCGAGCTGCGCGATCTGCAGGCCGGGATCAAGAAGCACCGCGAAACGCTGGAAAGCGCGACGAAGGAGCTGGCCGAGTGGAAGGAGCTGCTGCCGGAGCGCATCGAGGACCAGAAGAAAGCCGCCGAAGCGCTGAAGCAGGCCGAGCAGGAGCACAAGGAGGCCGCCGCCGCGCACGAGGAGCCGGGGCGCATCGCGGACGAGAAGTCCGCCGCCGCGCGCAAGCTCACGCGCGCCGCCGAAGCCGCGCAGCGTGAGGTGGACAAGGCGAAACAGGCCCACGCTCAGGCGCAACAGAAGCTCACCGAAATGCGCGAGCAGGAAGAACCATCGCCCGAGGACATCCAGCAGGCCGAGCAGGCGGTGAAGGACGCGGCCGAGGCAATCACCGCCGCCGAGGAGAAAGCCGAGCAGGCGCAGGCGAAGGCCGAGCCTGCCGAGGAAGCCGCGCGACAGGCGCGCCTCGACGCCGCGCCGACCGCTTCCACCCTGGAGAAAGCCGAGAAGAAGCTCAACAACGCGCGCAGCCGCGCCAACCGCAGGAACAATCTCGTCAAGGAAGCGCGCGACGGCATCAAGAGCGCCGAAAAGCTCATCGCCGACTCTGAAAAAGCGCTCGCTGAGCTGGAGCCCAAGCTCGAACCGACCAAAAAGGCCACCGAGCAAGCCCGCACCGCCGCGCGCAATGCTGCCGAGCAGGCGAAGCAGCAAGACGAGGCTTATTACGAGCTCGCCTACGAAACCGACCCGCGCCTCTTCAAGGAAGGCACGACCGTCGAGTACCGCCAGTGGGAAGGCGACACGCTCGGCGGCTGGCCCGACGTCGTCGACGGCCTCCAGCGCTCCGACACCATCACCGACAACGCTATCGTCAGCTCGACCTACCAGAAAACCAAGCTCTTCCGCGCCACCAGCCCGCGCGACTTCGCCGCTTCCTACCGCGGCTATCTCGAGATCGACGAGCCGGGCATCTACAGCTTCTTCGTCAACGCCGACGACACCGCGTTCCTGTTCATCAACGGCTACCTCGTCTACTCGCGCACCGGCACCAACGCGCCGATCGAGGGCCGCGTGCCCACCTATTCCGTCGGCGCGGACATGCAGCTCGAAGCCGGCACGCACACCATCGAGGTCCATCACGTCGTCGGCAACACGCTCGGCGCCACCGGCTACGAGATGCTGCTGTGGATTCCCCCCGACGCCGACGGCTGGCAGTTCGTCCCGCAGGAAGCCTTCACGCGCTCCGCGCTGGCCGTGCCCGTCGCCGTCGAAGCGCAGGACGGCAAGTCCGTCGCCATTTTCCGCGGCGGCGTGGACGACAAGCTCACCGCCGACGGCGTGAGCCTCTATCTCGCGCGTTACGAAGCGCTCGGCGACGCCGAGCAGCACGAATGGTCGTTTGCCGACGGCACGACGACCAGCGGCCAATCCATCCGCCACGTCTTCTTCGAGCCCGGCGACACGACTGTCGCGCTCAAGTCGCACCCGAACGTCCCGCCGTTCCGCCGGCGCGTGCACATCGACCCGCCGCCGAACCCCGTCGCGCCGCGCTCGCTGCACCGCGCGGTCGAGGTGATCGGCGCCATGGCGCTGGACCAGCTCGCCACGCCCAAGCTCAACGACACCTACCACTTCCTGCGCATCTGCGGCCAGGACAACCGCTGGCCCGTCACCGAGCATGTCGCGCGCGAGTTGCTGTCGCGCGAGAACATCGACCCGCAGCAACAGGCCCTGCTCTACAGCTCGCTCATCCATGCCCTGGCGCAGCAGGGGCGCAGCAGTGACGCCGTCGAGATGATCGACGAAGCGCTCGCGGCCGTGGGCGACGTGCGCACGCTGCGCGCCCGGGTGATGCTCGAAGCGGCGAACATGTACCGTGACGTCATGCGCGACTTCGCCGCGGCGGACGAGCTTTACCAGCGCATCATCGACGAGAACCGCCGGCTGCGCCACCCGGTCGTGCGCGAAGCGGCGGTGGCGTGGGGTGACATGTACCTCGACGCCGGCAACCGGGCGCAGGCGGGCGAGGCGTATCGCATGGCGCAGCGCCTCGGGCGCGTCGGCGCGGGGCCGGAGCGCGGCAATCCGGTCGCGCAGGGCGCGCTGCTGCGCATGGCCGAGCAGCAGTTGGAGCAGGACGACGTGCGCCAGAGCCGGCGCATGCTGCGCCGCATCGAGCAGAACCACCCCGAGCAGAAGCTGGACGGCCTGTACCGATTCCTGCGCGCCGAAGCCGACCGGCATGCGGGCGAGTACGAGCGCGCAATCCGGCATTACGAGGTCGTCACCCAGCTCCAGGAATGGAGCAGCTATCACCCGCACGCCCTGCGCGGCATCGCCGACAGCTACGCGCGCCTCGGCGAGTTCACCGAAGCGCTCGACTGGTACGAAGCGGTGGAGGATTCCTACCCCGACTTCTATCAGAACGAAGATCTGAAGCAGACCGTCGAAACGATCCGCACCCGGCGCGAGCGCGCCGCGGCGGACGGCGAAGCGGAAGGCGACGGCCTGTACGATCAGGTGGCGCATGATTTCGAAACGCAAACCGAAGCGGACGCCACCCTCGCGCCGCCGATCACGATGGGCTTCGACGGGCCGGGCACGTTCCTGCTGCGCCCCGGTGACGGCGAGACGACCCTGCCGACGGTGGAGCTGACGAACCTGCCGGGCCAGGGCTCGCTGTGGATCGAGATGTGGTTCCGCACGCGCGTGGGCGATACGCTCCAGGGCGCGCACATTCGCTACATCGAGGCGCGCGTGTACGACAGCGGCAACAGCCAGGTGGCGGCCGAGCGCTTCTACGCGCCGCGCACGTTCGGCGAATGGCAGAAGGTGGCGTTCGCTTACGATGCGCCGAGCACGCCGGACGGCCGCGTCGTGATCCAGGCGCGGTGCGGCGCGGAGCTGATGGAGATCGACAGTGTCGAAGTGCGGCACGTCAGCGACGGAGAAAACAGCGCCTTGCGGAGATTCCAGGCTGGTGCGAACCCTCAATGACAATCTGAAGCGCGGCGCATGGTGGCGCGTGATGCTGGCGGTGCTGCTCCTTGCGCCGGCCGCGCACGCCGCGGAAATCCATTCCAACGGCCGCGGCGGCGGCGCGTGGAGCGACCCGCAGACCTGGCACGGCCATCAGGTGCCTGAAGCCGCGGACACCGTCGTCATCGCCATGCGCGACACCGTCACCTTCGACCGCGACGACCGCGCACAGCCGTCCTGCGCCGCGCTGTATCTGGACCCCGAAGCGGTGCTCACCTTCGAGCGCGGCGACCACCAACGCACGCTCACCGTCGCCGGCCCGGTCGAGTCCTATGGCACGATCCGCCTCGACGGCACGCGCAACCGCGGCGGCCGCTTCGCCCTGCGCCTGGTCGGCGAAGGCGCCGAGCAGCGCACGATCCACCTGCGCGAGAACGCGGCGCTGCTGCTCTATGGCCACGAGGCGCATCCCAATGGCGAACGCACCGTGCACCTGGCCGCCGACACGCTCGATCCCGAGGCCGAGGCCGAGGCGGAGATGGGGCGCATCGCGGCGGACGGTGACGCCATGATCGACCTGCATCACAGCCGCATTCAGGATTTCGAGCTGGCGCTGGCAAACCTGGACAATACCGGCGCCGAGTCGAACGAACGGCTGAACGTCATCGGCAATCATCTCGTCGGCGTCACCGCGTTGAAGTTGCACGCGTGCGATACACCCACCATTCGCGACAACCACTTCCAGGCCGACGGCGACGTGCGGCGCGTCATGGCGATCGAGCTGCGCGGCGTCTCGCTGCCCGAGATTCGCGGCAACACGATCGAAGGAGCGTACAACGTCGGCATCTACACGTGGGGCGGCACGAGCGAGACGATCCAGGACAACGACATCATCGGCTGCAACACCGGCATCCGGCTGCACAGCACCGACCCCTCGGTTAAAAACGTTCGCGTCAGCGCGACCGAGCGCGGCGTGTATCTCTATCACGGCAACCCCGTGCTGGAGAAGGTGGTGGTGCGCGATGCGGCGTTGCCTTACCTCCTGCACGAGTCCAACGCGCAGTTCACCGATTGCAGCGCGCCCGCGCCGCCGCCGGCTGAGGACGAGCAGGAGCCCGCCGACGACGCGGACGA
>JBMCXL010000063.1:0-11372 GCA_048621015.1 Phycisphaeraceae bacterium | reverse complement strand
GATTACATCCGCATGCGCCCGGACTGCGATCGCCGGCGCATCGGCTGCGCGGGCCTCTCGGGCGGTGGGTTGCAGACGCTCTGGACCAGCGCCCTGGACCGGCGCATCACCTGTGCCGTCATCAGCGGCTACTTCTATGGCTACGAGCAGTCGCTGCTCGAAATGCACTGGAACTGCTCCTGCAACTACGTGCCGCACCTCTACGAGCACGTTGATATGGGCGACATCGGCGCGCTGCTCGCGCCGCGGCCGTTGCTGATCCAGACCGGCACGCGCGATCCGCTCAACGGCCGTGACGGTCTGGGCAACGTCCACTCGCAGGTCACCATCACCCAGCGGGCGTACAATCTGCACCACGCCGACGACCAGCTCGTGCACGACGTGTTCCAGGGCGAGCACCGCTGGGACGAGCGCGTCGCGGAACCGTGGCTGGCCACGCAACTGGGCCTGCCCGATTGAACATCAAAGCCGCGCGGGTGAGTCTGCGAACCCCGCGGGTATTCGCCGGCCCCATCGACCCGTCGGATTCGCAGATTCACTCGCATGGCGCGGCGCCGGCGGCACACCCTGTCGGGGACATCTGGAGCGGGTTCAAAGGAATTTCCGGGCAGGCCGACCAAGACGTGAGCCGGTTCGTGCTTTATCCTAAATGGCGGCGACTGCGAACGACCCCCTCCCGCAACCACAGGGGCAGACTCATGCACGAATTCCATGGACGCATAGCGAAACGAATCACGCCCGCACTTGTGCTGGCGCTGACCGTGTTCAGCTCGATCGCCGTCGCCGCGCCCCAGGCGCCCGGCAGCGAACAGCAGAACGCCGAGGCGGCCGACGACAACGCGGCACAGCAACAGAACGCCTCGGTGGTCGGCTGGCTGGAGCTGTCCGGCGCGCTTCGCGACGGGCCGGTGCCGTTCGCATGGGTGAACGAGGCGGATGCCAAACCTTCGCTGCGCGACGTGTTGGGTCAGCTCGATCACGTCGCGACGAACGATCAATACCTCGGTGTGGTCGTGCACATGGACCGGCCGGAGCTGGAGCTGACCGAGGCCAGCGCCATCGCCGCGGCGATCGAACGCGTGCGCGATTCAGGCAAGAAAGTTTTCACTTACGCCGAAGAATACAACCTGACGACCTACCTCACCGCCAGCGCTGCCGATCAGGTCCTGCTCCAGCACCACGGGCGCGTGCACCTGCGCGGCCTGGCGATCGAGGAGATGTATCTCGCCGGACTCCTGGCCAAGATCGGCGCGAAAGCGGACCTGATGCAGGTCGGCCGCTTCAAGGGCGCCGCTGATCCACTGGTGCGCACCGAGCCGAGCGACGCGTGGAACCAGAACATGGACGGTCTGCTCGACGATCTCTACACGCAGGTGATCGAACAGATCGCCCAGCGGCGCGGCATGACCGTCGAGGCGTTCGAGCAGATCATGGCCGAGTCGTGGGCGATGACCGACGAGCAGTACATCCGCCAGCGCGTCGTCGATCAACTGGTCGACCGCGATCTGGTCGACGCCACGGAGATCGTCTTCGGTCACGATTTCACCTGGGACGACACGCTCGGGCGCAGCAGTGCCAGACAGGCGATGCCGCAGAACCCCTTCGCGCTGTTTCGCATGATGTTCCAGGAAACCGAGACGCGCACCAATCAGCAAAGCCTCGCCGTAATCCATGCCTACGGCCCCGTCACGAGCGGCGAGTCGGCGCGCGGTGACGGCCTGTTCGCCAGCAACAGCATCGGCAGCAAAACCATCATCCAGATGCTCGGGCGCGTGCGCGATGATGACATGATCCACGGCGCGGTCATCCGCATCAATTCGCCCGGTGGTTCGGCGCTGGCCAGCGAGGTGATCTGGCAGGCGGTGCGCGAAACGGCCGAGAAGAAGCCGGTGTTCATCAGCATCGGACGTCTCGCGGCATCCGGCGGCTACTACATCGCCTGCGCCGGTGACGAGATCTACGTCTCACCGCAGTCGATCGTCGGTTCGATCGGCGTCGTCGGCGGCAAGGTCGTGCTGGGTGATCTCTACGACAAGCTGGCGATTCATGTGCACCGGCGCAACCGCGGACCGCTGGCGGACATGTTCAACTCCGCTCAGCCATTCACCGACGAGCAGCGCGAAGCATTGCGCCAAGGGCTGGAGCGCGTCTACGCGCAGTTCACCGATCGTGTGCAGGTCGGCCGGGGCAAGCGCGTGAACGACATCGAACAGGTCGCGCGCGGCCGGTTGTTCAGCGGCCGGCAGGCGACCGAGAACGGCCTCGCCGACGAGCTGGGCGGGCTCGACGTCGCGCTGCGTGATCTGGCGGAACGCGCCGGCCTGGAGCCGGGCGCTTACCAGGTGGTCCATCTGCCCCCGCCGATGAGCCTGGGCGAGTTCGTCAACAACCTGTTCGGCGCCAACGCTGCGCAGGCGGGCGTGGAAGCGGCGCCGTGGCTCGCCACCGCGCGCCGCGTTCTTGGCCCGCAAAGCTGGGAAGCGGCCAGCAGCGTCATGTCCGGACTGATGCTGTTGCGCGAAGAGCCGACGCTGATGTTGATGCCATACGCCATCGTGGTGGAGTGAGGAGCCTGCCGATGAGCATCGCCGTCATCCTTCCCGCCGCGGGCGCGGGCACGCGCTTTAACGATTCGGGCCCGGCATCGGAGCCGGTGCGCTCAAAGGTCGAGACGGAACTGGCGGGCAAGGCGGTCTTCCTGCGCGCGGTGGAACTGTTCTTTTCGCACGAGGACGTTTCGCAGGTTCTGCTGGCGGTTCATCCCGAGCGGGTGGACGAGTTCAAGCAGCGCTGGGGCGATCGGTTGGGGTTGCTGGGTGTGGAAGTCGTGGCCGGTGGTACGGCCGAGCGGTGGGAGACGGTGGCGAAGGCGATCAAGCACGTGCGTGATGAGTGTACGCACATCGCAGTGCACGACGCGGCCCGGCCGATGGCCAGTGATGCGATGATCACGCGTGTCTTTGAAACGGCGAAGCGCTATCACGCCGCGATTCCGGCGGTGGCGGTGACGGGGACGCTCAAGCGCGTCGAGCCGATGGAGGCCGAGGCAACCGCGACGGGGATGGCCGACGAGGCACGGATCGACGACATCCTCGGCGGCGCTGGCAAGCCAAGCGCGGGACCGGTGCAGCGCGTGGTGGAGACGGTGCCGCGTGAGGCGTTGGTCGAGGTGCAGACGCCGCAGGTGTTCGACCGCGATCTGCTCGAGCGCGCCTATGCGCAGATCACCGCTGGCGGTCTTGACGCGACCGGCATCACCGACGATGCGAGCCTGGTCGAGCGCTTGGGCGAGCCGGTCGCGGTGGTCGAGGGCGATCCGCTGAACCTGAAGATCACGCACGCCCAGGACATGGAACTGGCCGAGGCCGTCCTGACCGCGCGCGAGGCGAAACAAGCGGCGGAATTGGGCAAGAAGCAGCTCTTCGGGGACATCGACGAAGAAGAATAAGCCGCTGGAGCTGTTTCCGCTGCCTGGTCGCTTCAGCGACCAGGCCTCATGAGGCTGATCGCCTTTATTGCAGGAACCGTTCCACCGGCGCCTCTTGATCAAGCTCGCGCGCCTCTTCCGCCGCCGCGCGCATCCGCTCCGGCTCATCCAGCATCGCGTAGAGCGCGGCAAGGCGCACGTAATGGTGCGCCCGCTTCGGTTCCAGCCGCGTCAAGGCTCGCACGTGCGGCAGCGCGTCAACCGGCGCACCGCGTTGCAGCGCGATCGTCGCGGCAAGCTCGCGATAACTCGCGTTGTACGGCTCGCGCCGCAGCGCCCGCGCCGCGGCGCCGGCCGCCGCATCGAGCCGATCGGCCTGACGGTGCAGGTTCGCCAGTTGACGCGCCCATGCCCCGCTGCGCGTCGCACGCCGGTCAAGCTCGCTCAGCGCGGCAGCCGCCTCACGCTGGCGACCGGTCTGCAGCGCAAGCTGCGCCAACTTTCGATGCGCCCACGGGTCCAGCGGGCGCGCCGCCGCATAGCGGTTGACCGCGCGCCACGCCGTCTCGGCGTCACCCGTTTCAACCGCGCGCTGCGCCAGCACACGCAGCAGGGCGGGATGCTCGTCATGCCGCGTAGCCAAGTCGCGCAGCTCCTTCATGTCCATCGACCCGCCATCCGCCTGAAGGACCGAGCGCACCTCTGAATCGTCCGGCGGCGGCGTCAGGCCCCATTCACGCACCTGCCGCTGCGCCCAGTCGCGGAAGCGCTGCATGAACTGCTCGTTCGTGTATCCGGTCACGGCTTCGACCGCGGCGACGTTGCTTTCGCCTTCGCTGTAGCGATCGAGCATCTCGATGACCGCGTTGTGGCCGGCGCTGTGCGTGATGAACTCGAGCATCCAGTGCGCCTGCGCGTACGCGAGCGGGCGGTCGCGCGGCGTTTCGGGGCGGATGAAGCCCCAGTTGATGTTGTCGAGGGTGAACAGCTCGTCCTCGTGCAGCGCCCACGCGAGCAGTTGCGCCGTCTGGTAATCGCGGCCGGTGAGCTCCTGCGACACAGCGCACGCCTCGGTGAACCAGTGCGGCAGGCGATTCTTCGTGCGGCTGAGCGTGACGGTATGCACGAACTCGTGCCGGATGACGTTGAGCCAGTCATACGTGCCGCGCTGCTTGGCGCCGGCGCGCGGCGGCGTGAGCGAGATCACGTCGCCGGTCGCCGCGGCGATCGTCCAGATGTCCGGCATGCCTGTGATGCGCACGCCGAACCATTCCTCGTCGGGCATGATGTCGATGTGCGTCTTGCGCGCCGGCTCGTGCTCGAAGGCGCTGGTCACATCACGATACATCTGCTCAAGGTTCGCGGCCATGTCGCGCGCGAGCACCGCGTCGATACCCGGCCGGTGGCGAATGACGAAATGCTCGGTCTCGATGCGCTCGTAGTCGAGCAGCGCTTCGACCAGATCGAGTTGATTGTTCGCGCGGCGATTGAATGGGTCGAGCCGCGTCGCCCGGCGCAGCGCGGCGCGCGCTCCTTCATCGTCCCCACTCTGCATCAGCAGCAACCCCAGCTCGATGTGCGGCATCGGCCAGTTCGGCTGGCGCTCGATCGCGGCGCGGAGCACCTGTTCGGCGAGCTCGTACTGACGGGCGACGGACAGGTAGGCGCCCGTGATATAGAGCGCCTTCGCGTTGCCGGGCGCGAGTCGGTCGTGCCGCTCGAAGGCCCGCTGCATCGCTTCTTCGTCGTACGCCAGGGCTTCCACGGCGGGCTGGAGCGCGGCAATGCGCCGTTCGGTGGGATAGCGCTCCGCCGCGTCGGCAAGAACTTCGCGGGCCGCGCCAGGATCGCGCTGCTGAAGGCGGATGTGTGCTTCCAGCAGATCGGCGAGCAGGTGGCGCTCATTGATCGCGCGCAGCTCATCCAGCGCGCCCTCGGCACGATCGAAGTCGAACCGCTCGGCGAAGAAGCGGCCGAGCCGATACCACGCCTCGCTGGAATTGGGATTGAGACTGAGCGTCTCTTCCAGCGCTTCCAATGCCTCGCGGGCGTTGTCCTTGGTGACGAGAATCTCCGCCTCGGCCAGGCGCGCCGGCCAGTAGAGCGGGTCCAGCGCCTGGTGTGCGCGGCCGAGCTGGTTCATCGCGAATTGATACTCATGCGCCGGTCGGCCTTCGAGACGCGCCAGCATGACCGTGCCGCGCGCGGCAGCCGTCAGCTCGGCGGCTCGATCGAATGTCTCATCTTCGTGCTGAAGCCGATCTCGCCACGGCTGGAGCGCGGCCACGGCGCGGTCGAACTGGCCCAGTTGCTCGTGCGCCTCGGCGCAGAGGAGCGCGGCCTGCGCGCTGTCGGCCGGATCAAGCAACGCCACCGCGCGCTCGGGCTCACCGCGGCGCAACGCCGCTTCGGCGCGCAGCAGGGGATCGGTTTCTTCGTTTTGAAACGCGGCGTCGCGCAGGCGATACTGGAACAGCGCCAGGCGGGCACGTTCCTCGATCGGCAGGGCTGCGTCATCGTCGATCGCGTCCCACTGGCCGTGGAAGACGCGCAGGCGGCGGCGCTCCGCGTCGTCGGTCAACTCGTCCTCGAGCAGTCGCTGGACGAGCGGGGCGAGCTGGATCTGGTCGCGCAAGGATGGCCGCTCATCCGCTTCGTCGGCCGGCTCCGGCGCCGGCGGCTGGCTTTGGTTGGCCGAGTGCGCCGCATGGGCCTCGGCCGGTGCGGCCGCAGCCAGGGCGAGCAGCGCCAGCACGGCCGCGAGGGCTCGAAGGGGGGGCGAGAAACGCATGGATCGGCACTCAACGGCGGCGGAACATGCCGCGGTCATGTGGCTTGTCATCATACCCTAGTGTAGGATCGGCCGAAACGATGCAGCAGCCTCAATTCGCAAATGTGGACGCGTTTCCCGTCCTCGGTGAGTTGATACACCTCAACCACGCCGGGGTGGCGCCTATCAGCGGGCCGGCGGCGCGGGCGTTGCGCGATTATGCCGATCATGCGGCACGTTACGGGCCGCACCGGGCCGGCTGGCACCGGCACATCCGCGAGATCCGCACGGCGGCGGCGCGGCTGATCCACGCCCGGGGGCCGCACGAAATCGCCTTCGTGGCCAACACCAGCACGGGCCTGGCGGTTGTCGCCGAGGGCCTGGACTGGCGGCGCGGCGACAACGTGGTGATCACCAGCATCGAGTATCCGGCGAATCGCTATCCGTGGCAGAATCTGGCGCGGCGCGGTGTGGAACTGATCGAGATCGAGCCGCAGCGCGACGGGCGCATCGACGTGGAGGACGTGGTCGAGGCGATCACCGACCGGACGCGCGTGGTGTCGATCTCGCACGTGCAGTTCAGCACGGGCCAGCGCATCGACCTGAAGCCGATCGCGGAGACCGTGCATCGCGCGGGCGGGTATCTATGCGTGGATGCGATTCAGAGCGTGGGTGCGCTGCCGGTGGACGTGCAGGCAATGGGCATCGATTTTCTGGCGGCCGACGGCCACAAGTGGATGCTCGGGCCCGAGGGGGCGGGGATTTTCTATTGCCACGAGGAGCTGATTCCGCTGGTGCATCCGCCGATTGTCGGTTGGTTGAACATGGTCAATGCGCTGGACTTTCTGAACTACCGGTTTGAATTGCGCGAGGATGCGCAGCGTTTCGAGGCGGGCAGCTACAACGTGCCGGGGATTCTGGCGCTCGGAGCGAGCATCGATCTGCTCCTGGAAGTGGGGATGGACACGGTCGCGCATCACGTGGAGGCGGTCACGACGCATTTGTGTGAGCGACTTGGTGAGAAGGGATATCGCGTGTACAGTCCGCGCACCGATGGAGCGGAGCGCAGCGGGATCGTGGTGTTCGAGCCGCCGGCGGGGAAACCGGCGGTGGAGCACATCGTGGCGGAGTTGGAGCGCGCGGGTATCGTGATCGTGGTGCGCGGCGGCCGGCTGCGCGCGAGCCCGCATTTCTACAACACGATGGAGCAGATGGATCGGCTGGTCGAGGCGCTGCCGTAGGGGCGTGTGCTTCGCTTGTGTGGTCGCGCTATGGTTCGCGCTTCAGGCGCTTTGCGAAGCCGCACGCGGCACCTGGCGTTACTCGCCCTCTGCGTCGCGCCCGGCGTGTTCGATCTGCCAGCCGGGCTCCTGCGGCGGTCGGGTGTCGAAGCGGGGTTCGTCGATGTCCACGCCGGTTTCGGCATCGGCAAGGTCAACGGTCCAGTGATCCCGGCCGCGCTCCTGGCCGCGCACGCGCATGGGCAGTGCGGTATCGCGGTCGTACCAGACATCGAGACGCTCTTGTTGCGCGTCGACGTGCGGGCGCGGCGTCAGGCGCAAGTGAACGGCATTGGCAAGGCGGTCGCCGTCGTCGTCCTCGGCAGCCACCAACTCGACTTCGAACCGTTCGAGCACCTGGTCCTTGTCCAGATCAAGCGGGAGCAGAAACGGGCCGCCGCTGAGTTCGAGCATCTGCTCACCGTCCTCGCCTTCGGGCACAAGCTCGCGCCGTATGAAGACTTTCTGATCTTCCTGGCGTTCCGCGAGCCAGCGACCGTCGAAGATGTAGCGCCGGTCCTGCTCGCGCATGCGGTTGTTGATGACGGCGCGATCGAAGTGGACGGCGAAGCGCGGCGGCGGGCCGGCATCGTAGTAGAGCGTGCCGGCGCGAAGCTGGCGATCCTCGAGCAAACCCGCGACGCGCTCGTAGCGCAGCGCGGCGCGCAGCGTGTCGATGTCATCGGCGCGCTGCTCGATGCGCTCCAGCCACTGCTCGGCGGTGCGCGGCTGGGTGGCGGGTTGGGTCGAGGCCGACTCCGCTGCGACACAGGCAGCAAGGACGGCGACGAGCAGGAGGGCGGCGAGCGGGCGAGTCGTGGTCTGCATGGTGTGCAATGGTAGCAGGGGCGCGGGGGGCAGGTCGGCGCCGATGGCAAAATCATGAGTGGCCGCTGGCGGGTGGTTTACCGTGGTGGCCCGAGAATCGGTCGAAGGTGGCCGTCCGTTTCAGCGAGTCGGCGCTCGGCTTCCTCCGCCATGATGCCGAGCCGGGCCATCACCAGCGCGACCTTTACGTGCCCGCTGGCGCGGTCCAGCACCTCCGCTGCCGCGTCGCGCGACAGGTCCGTCTGCTCGCAGATGATGCGCAGCGCCCGGTCGCGCAGCTTCGCGTTGGTCACGCGCAGGTCGACCATCAGGTTGCCCCACACCTTGCCCCGCTGCACGAATGCCGCAGTCGTGATCATGTTGAGCGTCAGCTTCGTGGCGGTGCCGGCTTTCAGACGTGTGGAGCCTGTGACAACCTCCGCACCGACGGGTAGCGCCACGGGATAATCCACCGCAACCGACGCCTGAAGCTGATCGAGCGGAATGCAGGTAACCAACCCCGTCGCGGCGCCGTGCTGCGCGGCCTCGGCGAGCGCGCCCCAGACGCAGGCCGTCGTGCCGCCGGCCGCAATGCCGACGACGATGTCGTTCTCGTTCACATGCAGACGTTGAAGTTGGCTGCGCATCGCGGATTCGTCGTCTTCCGCGCCCTCCACGGCTTGGCGCAGCGCGCGATCGCCGCCGGCGATGAGGCCGACGACCTGTTCGGGATCGCTGTGAAAGGTCGGCGGACATTCCGCCGCATCGAGCACACCGAGACGACCGGACGTGCCCGCGCCGACGTAGATCAACCGCCCGCCGCGCTCCAGGGCGTGGGCCGCCGCGCGGGCGAGCGCGGTGATCGCGGGTAACGCGGCGCGCACGACGGCCGGCACCATCGCGTCCTGTTCGTTCATCACTTGCAATGTCTGCTCGATCGTCAGCGCATCGAGCGCTGCGGACGTATCGAGGCGCTTCTCAGTGGAGAGGCCGCCGCGATCAGCGGTGGAACGTGGCTGTGATGAACCCGAATGCGGGCTGGTCATGTCGTCAATCCGTACTCAAGTGCGCTAGACTCTCTCTGTCTTCGCTGGAGAGGAAAGATCCTGTTTGACAGCGTCATTCAACCACGACGCCCGACCCAAACACCCGCCACGCCGGAGGCGCGAGCACCGGTGACCTGCGGCAGCGTGATCGCGCATCCATCTTCGCACAGTGCGCCGAGAACCGCCATCGCAAACGCCTCGCGCGCATCGACGGGAATACCGAGCGCATCACTGCTCTGGACAGCGACCCCGCCAAGACGACGTTGCAACGCCTGGACCAACACGGGATTCTTCGCGCCACCACCCGCGACGATGACTTCGTCCGCGTTCACCAACGCGTCACCGATGTGCCGCGCGACCGCTTCGGCCGCGCTGGCAAGCAGATCAGCGGGCGTTGCGCGGTGAACAAGGTCGTCATGCTGCAAGGCGTCAAGCCAATCACGCGTGAACTGCTCGCGCCCGAGCGTGCCGGTATCTTCGACGGCGGATGTGATGCGCTGCTGGATGCGTTCTACGACTGTTTCGTCCACGGTCCCGGAGGCGGCCTGCCGGCCGTTCGTGTCGTACGCCGTATCCAGGAGCCGCTGCGCAAGACCGTCAAGCAGGAGGTTGCACGGACCCACATCACGCCCGCTGACATCATCGGGTGTGGCACTGGCGGGAAGATGCGTGATGTTGCAGATGCCGCCGAGGTTCACCACAGTGCGTGAGCGCGACGGATGCCGAAAGGCGAGCCAGTCCACGATGGGCGTGATCGGCGCGCCTTCGCCACCGGCGATCAGGTCGGCCTGGCGAAGGTCGTGGACGACCGGCACGTTCAGCCGGCGCACGATCGGCCAGGGGTCGAACAACTGCCAGGACAGGTGCTCCATGGGCAAGTGGCAGATCGTCTGGCCATGCGCGGCGACGAGGTGCAGATGCGCAGTCGTGGGCAGATGCTGCTGGCAGAACTCCGCGATGGATTCGGCGTGCAGTTCTCCGAAGCGGCGCGCGGTGTGCAAGTAGGCGGCCGGCGGATGCGCTTCGTGTGAAGCAAGGGCGAGCAACGGCTCGCGCAGCGCCCCGAGCGGATGACTTTGATGCGCGACGATCCGGGCGCGCAGGGAAAGTTGTGTGCCGGTGACTTCGACCAGCGCGAGGTCGAGGCCGTCGAGGCTCGTGCCGGTCATGCAGCCGATGATCCAGCGCGTCGGAGGAGAGGGGGCAGCCATGGGCACAGGATAGCGGGAATCGGAACCGCGCCGGGCTCAGTTTCCGGGTGGGGGAGGCGGCGAAGTACGAAAAGGCGCGCGCGGGTAGGGCTGGCGCGTGTGGAGGGTCAGGCCCGCAAGATCGTGTTGAGGGACGGACAGCAGACGACTGGCGAAGTAGCCGACGGCGACGCAGGTGATCAGGCCGACGACGGAGTAGAGGAAGCCGTTGAGCGGGGAATAGAGCTTGAGGCTGGCGACGGTGGAGGCGGCGGCCAATGCACCGATGAGCGCGCCGATCCAGTTGGCGCGGGTGGTGATGATGCCGAGCGTAAACAGCCCGGCGACGATGCCCATGACCAGGAACAGCCAGCCGAGAAAGGTGTCGAGCAGGCTGGTGTCCTGCCGGGTGGCGACGGCCATCGCGCCGAACGTGCCGAGCAGGCCGACGATAAGTGTGGCGGCGCGTGCGAGGCGCATGCGCGTGCGCTCGTTGTCGCGGCGGGCGAAGGGCTGGTAAAAGTCGCTGACGACGGCGGTGGCGATGCTGTTCATCGAGCTGTCGATGGTGGACATACCCGCGGCGAACACGCCGGCGAGCACGACGCCGGTGAGGCCGACCGGCAGTTGTTGAATAAGAAAGACCGGCACAATGGCGTCATCGACGGCAACTGCCGGGAGCATGTCGGGATGCGCCTGGTAGAAAACGAACATCGCGGTGCCCACGGTGTAGAACAGCACCTGGATGGGCAGTCCGCCGACGGCGCTGAGCCAGAGCGCACCGGCGGCGCTGCGTGTGTCGCGCGTGGTGAGGTAGCGCTGCACGACCGCCTGGTCCGATGTATACGGCAC
>JBMCXL010000062.1:0-11515 GCA_048621015.1 Phycisphaeraceae bacterium | reverse complement strand
TGTTACCCCACCAGGACCTAAACCTGGCGCGTCTACCAGTTCCGCCACGCCCGCGGTGGAATAAGTTTCTGGTTTCTGGTTTCAGGTTTCAAGTTAGCGAATCAATCCGTCTGATTTGCCAGTGTCGGCGCCAGATCAATCGGCAGATCGAGCCGGGCTGCGACGGTTTTGGCGCGTTCGGTCGCCTCCGCCGCCTGCTCGATCTCGAACGTCTCCAGCAGCAGGGTGTGCGACGCGCCGATCAGCCAGAGCGTGTAGCCCTCGGGCGCGTCCGCGTCCTCCGGCCAGCCTACCACGCGTACCTTCTCGAACGCCGAAAGATCGCAGCGGCGCCGAAAGGTGGCGGTCAGGTCGGGCCACGCCTTCACCCAGCCGCGGCGGCAGTTGATCACTGCATGTTGTGGTCGAGCCAGGATGATCACGCCCACCGCAGCGAACACCAGGCCGAGCAGCACCGACGCCCACGTGGGCAGCGCTCCGCCGTCCGCCCATTCGATCGGCTCGCCCCAGAAGGTGGTGACCACGCCGGCTGTGCCGACGCCGATGAACAGCAGGCCGATCGCCATCCGCCCCGCCATCGCAAGCAGGGCGCGCTGCGGTGGGAACCGCATCGTCGTCGCCTCGTTCATCTTTCATGCCTTTTGTGCCGACTCGCGGCGGCGCGCCAAGCACATGGCCCGCTGAAAAGCGCGGGATACGGATCGGTGAATGCCCGTGGCAGGATTCGAACCTGCACGACCTTGCGGTCACTGCCACCTGAAGACAGCGCGTCTGCCAATTCCGCCACACGGGCTGCGAGCGGCATAGTGTACGCAACATGCTATCGCAATCAAGCGGGCAGGGTCTAGGGTCTGGGGGTTGGGGTTCGCTTCCGGCCCAGACCCCAGACCCTAGACCCCAGACCCTCACAGCGTCAGCACCGTGATGTTCGTGTTCGTGTAGATACACAACTCGCCCGCGATGCGCATCGCTTCCCGGCAGACGTCCTCGGCCGGCATCTCCGTGTGGTTCAGCAGCGCCCGCGCCGCGGCGGTCGCATAGGCCCCGCCCGAGCCGATGCCGAGGATGCCGTCGCTGGGCTCGATCACGTCGCCCGTGCCCGAGATCAGCAGGCTCGTCTCCCGGTCGGCCACGGCCAGCAGGCTCTCCAGCCTCCGCAGCACCCGGTCGGTCCGCCACTGCTTGGCCAGCTCGACCGCCGCCTTCTTGACGTTGGCGGGCGTGGCCTTGAGGTGCTCCTCGAAGCGTTCCATCAGCGCGAACGCGTCCGCCGCCGTGCCCGCGAAGCCGACCAGCACGCCGGCGCGGTCGACGCCGAGGTTGTCGAGCTTGCGCACCTTTACCGCGTCGGCCTTGGCGACCACGTGCTGCATCGTCACCTGCCCATCGCCTGCCACCGCCACATCGCCGCCGCGCCGGACCGACAGCACCGTCGTCGCATGAATCGTCGCTTCACTCATGCCCGCATTGTACGGCTTCATCGCCACCCACACCGCACGCCCCCATGAAGCGACGCGACTTGTCGCGCTGCGTCCCTTATAACCCCCGTATGAGCGAGCCCGCTCCGCAACCCGAACACGGCCACGTCCCCGTGATGGTCGCCGCCGTGCTCGAACACCTCGCCCCCCAGCCGGGCGACACCGTGCTCGACGCCACCCTCGGCCGGGGCGGCCACGGCGCGGCGATCATCCCGTGCCTCGCGCCCGGCGGCCGGTACATCGGACTCGATCTCGACCCCGCCAACGTCGCCTACGCCGCCGATCGCCTGCAACCCATCGCTGACGAGGCCAATGTGACGCTCACGCTCCAGCAGGCGAACTTCCAGGACAGCCGGGCGGTGCTGGACGACCTCGGTGTGGGCCGCGTGAACGGGCTTCTGGCGGATCTCGGCTTCGCCTCGGCGCAGGTGGACGATCCACAGCGCGGCTTCAGCTTCTCCCACGAGCACGCCGACGCCCCGCTGGACATGCGGCTGGACCCGACGCAGGTCACCACAGCGGCCGAGCTGGTGAACACGCTTCCCGAGCGTGAGCTGGCCGATCTGATCTACCAGGCCGGCGAGGAGCCGTTCAGCCGAAGAATCGCGCGAAAGATTGTCGAAGCGCGGCGGGGTAAGCCGATCCAGACTACAAGGAGACTGTCGGAGCTGGTCCGTCAGGCCTACGGTCCGCGCGCCCGTCATTCGCGCATGCACCCGGCGACGCGCACGTTCATGGCGCTTCGCATCGCGGTGAACGGCGAGCTGGCGGCACTGGATCGGCTGTTAGAGGCCTTGCCGGCCTTGCTCGAGCGTGGGGGACGTGCCGTGTTCATCAGCTTCCATTCGCTCGAGGATCGGCGCGTCAAGCGGGCGCTGCTGCGTTACGCCCAGGCGGATCAGGCCGAGCGCCTGACCCGCAAGCCGCTGACACCCGACGAGGCGGAGCGCGCCGCCAACCCCCGCAGCCGGTCCGCCAAGCTTCGCGCCCTGCGCTGGTTGGCAGAGTGAGCAGCGGGGCTGACACGGGCCTTGCCTCCCCCCGGCCGTCAGGACGACGGCGCCTCGGCCCGCCCGACGGTCGGTAACAAACTCGCCCCCGGACACGGATGGACGGCTGCACATGACACGCGAAACAAAAGTCGGCTTGCTCGTCGGAATGGGTGTGATCCTGCTGGTCGGGATCATCGTCAGTGACACGTTGGCGCTGCGCAAGCAGGAGCAGCAGCAATCCGCGCCGTCGGACTTCGCCGACCGCGCCCAGGATTCCATCCAGCAGGACACAAACCAGGGCCAGCCCAATCACTTTTCGGGCGAAAGCGAAACCGCCCGGGCCAATGGCCGCTACAGCGCTCCGTCGCCCCGGCCCGTGCCGACCTCCGAGGAAATCGACGCCCAGCGCCGCCAGACCGCACCCACGGCCACGCCGCCGACCGACCAGACCGCCCAACAGCCGCGCAGCTACCAGGCCTATTCGCTGGAGCGCACCGGCACCGGGCGGGTCGTCAATGAGCAGCCCGCCGCGGCGCCGCAACCGGCGCGCTCATCCGAGGCCGAGTCGGCATCCAGCGAGGACGACGGCCGCACCATCACCATCCGACGCGTTATCCAGCAGGAACTGGACCACGCCGGCGACGACGATCCGGACACCATCACGCACGAGGTGCAGCGCAACGAGTCGCTCTACGCCATCGCCCGGCACTATTACGGCAACGGTGACTACTGGCGCGTGCTCAAGGAGCACAACGCCGACAAGGTCGATGACAACGGCCACGTGCGCGTGGGCGCGAAGCTGACGATTCCCAACCGCGCCGGCCTGGCCAACACGCCCGGCGACAGCGACGCCCGCACGCTCGAGCGGCGCGCCAACGACGCGCTGCGCGGTGGATCGTCCAGTGAACGGTCGAGCCGCGCCCGCGCGATCACCGCCCGATCGGGCGACACGCTCAGCATCCTCGCCGCCGAGCACCTCGGCTCGTCGCAGCGCTGGCGCGAGCTGCTCGAAGCCAACCGCGACAAGCTCGAAAGCGCCACCGACCTCCAGGCGGGCATGACGCTCAAGCTGCCCGACAGCGCCGACACCGACGCCAACCGCCGCGGCAGCGACCGCGACGGGTCCGAGCGCCGCCCCGACCGCTACAAGGTCCAGCCCGGCGACAGCCTCGCCGAGATCGCCGAACAGTTGCTCGGCAGCCCGGAGCGCTGGCGCGACCTGTACGAGGCGAACGAGCAGAAGATCAAGGACCCCGACGTGCTGCCCGTGGGCGTGGAGCTGCGCATTCCAGGTTGAGCGGGATGCGTCTGGGTGTGCGCGCCAACGCCCGTCCTGAGCGAGTCTGCGAGCGAAGGGCGGGATTCTGTGCGATCACCCATGAATGCTGGAGCAAATCCCGCCCTTCGCTGCGCTCGGAACGGGCGTCAGCTTCGGCAGGGGGAGCAGCCTGACAGAGGGACGGCAAAGGAATTCGACTTGTTCTGGAAGCTGCTCGTGGCGATGGGGGTGCTGGCGGTGATCGGCGCGGCGCTGCTGGGGCTGCGCGCCCAGCGGCAGCAGCTTCGGCACCAGATCACCGAGCTGCATACCGAGATCGACGCGTCGCGCCGGCAGACGTGGGATCTCCAGGTGCGCATCGCCGAGCACACCGAGCCGGCCGACCTGCGCAGCGCGGTGGAGCGCGCCGGCCTGGAGCTGGAGCCGGTCACCCCGCCGCTTCGCCCGGGCGTTTCGCGTCGGGGACGGATGGCCGAGGCTGAATATGGCAGATGAGCCGACCCTGTTCGACAGCGTCCCGCCCGGCTCGCAAGGGCTGGCGTCGAGGCCCGCACCGGCGCAGCGCGAAGCGCCGGCAGCGCCGCAGCGCGTGCGGCCGACGTGGCTGCACGGTCGGTCGAGCGCATCGGGCGGGGCGACCGCACCGCACCGCGCGTTGTGGGCGGGCCGGTGCTGCGTGGGCGTGTTGACCTTGGCGCTGCTGGCGTTGCTGGGGCGCGTGGCGCAGCTCCAGGCCGAGCCGGATGCGCGCGTGGCTGCGCTGCTGGAGGCGCACACGAGCGAGCGCACGATCATGGCCCGGCGCGGCGCGCTGCTGGATCGCCGCGGCCGGCTGCTCGCGGGGGCGCGTGTGGGTCAGCGTTTGTTCGTCGATCCGCAGCTCATCGACCACCACAGCATGTTTCCCGAACGGCTGGCGTACGCGCTGGATTACGAGCCGGTGCGCATCGCGCAGTTGATCGGCGAGAACATTGAGCGGCGCTACGTCGTGATCGATCATCGGCTCGACGACGAGCGCGCGGCGCGGGTGCGCGAGCTGGACCTGTCGGCCGTGGCGACCGAGCCGGTGCTCGTGCGCGACTATCCGCAGGACACGCTCGCCGGGCAGGTGATCGGCTTCACGGGGCGCGACGGCGACGGGCTCGCGGGACTGGAGGCGGCGTTCGATGACGTCCTGCGGCCGAAGCCGGGGCGCGTGGGCTACCTGCGCGACGCGCGGCGGCGCACGCTGTGGATGCGGCCGGAGTCGCAGCAGCCGCACGAGGACGGCCGGCCGGTGCGGCTGGCGCTGGATGCGACCATTCAGCATCACGCCGAGCAGGCGCTGGCCGAGGCGGTGGAAAGCTTCGACGCGGCGCACGGACAGATGGTCGTCATGGACCCGCGCACGGGCGAGGTCCTGGCGATGGCGAATTACCCGTTCTTCGATCCGAACGCGTTTGCCAGCGCCGCGCCGGAGATGCGGCGCAACCGCAGCGTGACGGACGTGTTCGAGCCGGGCTCGATCTTCAAGCCGTTCATCTGGGCGGTGGCGACGCAGAACGGCGCCGCGCGGCCGACGGAGATGATCGACACGACCGAGAGCGGGGTCTACTACACGCGCGGCCGCCGGCTGCGCGATGCGCGCCCGCACGGCTTGATCACCTGGGAGCAGGTGCTGATCTATTCGAGCAACATCGGCATGGCGAAGGTCGGCGAGCGCCTGGGCATCGAGAAGCTGCACCGGGCGGTGAAGATGTTCGGCTTCGGCGAGCCGACCGGCTCCGAACTGCCCGGCGAGGTGGGCGGACTCGTGCGGCCGGCGTCGCAGTGGACGCATTATTCGCTCACGTCGATTCCCATGGGCCAGGAGGTCAGCGTGACGCCGTTGCAGATCACGCGCGCGTTCTGCGCGCTGGCGAACGGCGGGTTGCTCGTGGCGCCGACGATGCGCGTGGTGGATGGGAACCAGGTCCTGCCGATCCAGCAGCGCGTGCTGCGGCCGGCGACCGCCGAGCGCACGCGACAGGTGATGCGCCGCGTGGTCACCGAAGGCGGCGGCCGACGCGCCCAGTCGAGCATGTACACCATCTTCGGCAAGACCGGCACCGCGCAACTGCCGGACTTCGAGCGCGGCGGCTATCACCAGGACCGCTACGTCTCCTCTTTCGTCGGCGGCGCGCCGCTGGACAAGCCGCGGCTCGTGGTCGGCTGCTTCGTGCACGACCCGAACCGCAGCAAGGACCACTTCGGCGGCACCGTCGCCGCGCCGGCGGTGAAGCAGGTGCTCGAGCAGAGCCTGCGCTATCTCGGCGTGCCGCGGGATGTCGAGGCGGACGGGGTGTAGGCGGTGGGGGGTGACAACGTGACAAGGTGAGGAGGTGGCAAGATGACAAGGTGAGGGGGTGAAGGGGTGACAGGGTGATGGCCGTTGCGGGGGCGCTGGTTGGTGGTCGCGCGGGGTTTCGTGGGGGCGTGCGTGGTTGCAAAGCGCAGTGCAACCGGCGGACGCGTCATCGCGCACCGCGAGATGGCGGATGATCGATCGCCTTGCGTTGCCGCGACGGGAATCACCTTGTCACCCCTTCACCCCCTCACCTTGTCATCTTGCCACCTCATCACCTTGTCACAATCTCCCCTAGTCGCTAGGCTTGCCCGACGCTTTGCATCGTGCGGAGTGCGGCGGAGCCGCGTCGCTTCGTTGCAGGTCAGGTGAGATGTACGCAAGGAAAGCCAGACTGTGAAACGCACGCCTTTCTACGAGTTCCACAAGCAGCACGACGCCCGCTTCGTTGACTTCGCCGGCTGGGAGATGCCGATCCTCTACAGCTCGATCATCGAGGAGCACCAGCAGGTGCGCAACTCCGGCGGACTGTTCGACGTCTCGCACATGGGCCGCGTGAAGTTCAGCGGCCGGCACGCGCGGCGGTTTCTCGAACACGTGCTGACGCGCCGCGTCTCCGACATGAAGGAGAACACCTGCCGCTACAGCATGGTCTGCAACGAGCAGGGCGGCGTGCTCGATGACGTGCTGATCTACCGCTTCCCGCAGCACTGGCTGCTGGTGGTCAACGCCTCGAACCACGCCAAGCTGATGGAGCATTTCCAGCGCGCGAAGGCGCAGACGGAGCACGTCGTGGAGATCGAGGATCAGACCGAGTCCACCGCGATGGTCGCCGTGCAGGGGCCGAAGGTGATGGACTTCATCGGCCAGTTTTCCAGCGAGGTGCCGACGCTGAAGAAGTTCCACTTCCGCGAGAAGAACCTGATGGTCCTGAAGATGACCATCAGCCGCACGGGCTACACCGGCGAGGACGGCGTGGAGGTGATCCTGCCGGCGAAGATGGCAGGCATGGCACTGAAGCTGCTGATGAGCGAGAAGGACGACGCGGTGATCAAGCCGGCCGGCCTGGGCGCGCGCGACACGCTGCGCCTCGAAGCCGGCATGCCGTTGTACGGCCACGAACTGGACGAGCAGACCGATCCGTTCTCCGCGGGCCTGGACTTCGCGGTGAATCTCGACAAGGACGAGGACGAGAACGGCGAATCGTTCATCGGCCAGGATGCACTGAAGAAGATCAAAGCCGAGGGCCCGCCGCGGCAGCTCATCGGGCTGGCGTTCGAGGGCAAGCGGACGCCGCGGCAGGGTAAGGCGGTGCAGGTCGGCGGGGCCGGGAAGGGGCAGGTCACCAGCGGATGCCTGTCGCCGACGCTGGGGCATCCGATCGCGATGGCATCGGTCGAACGCGGTTGCTGCGCGGTGGGGGATACCGTGCAGGTCGAGGTGGGCGCGGGCAAGCAGACCGAGGCGCAGGTGGTCGAGCTGCCGTTCTACAAAGCGAAAAAATAATGCGGGGCGGCCGGGGGGATGTAGGATCTGCGCGGCGGACCTGTTGGCCGAGCGCGGCGGCCGAGGGGGCTGGTCCCTCTATCTGAATGACATTTCCAGATTTAACGCCGAAGCTGCCGCGTCCGGATCGGCCGGCTGTCGGCATGGTGTTTGCAGCTAACCCTGGGGTCGCCGGCAAGGAGGCTCGGGGAATGTGCGCCAAATCGGAAATTTCCTTTGAATTATTCTAAAATGCAGGAACAGAACAGCCCCGCTGGCCGTATAGAGATATGGATTCGAGAGTAAAGGAGGGGTTTGGTCGAGGGGGAACGACCCGGGCTGGCAGTTTGGGGGTTCCTTCTTTCACGAAGCCAATGGGTGAATGTTCCGCCGGGCCGGTCCGGTCCGGGGTGAGGGTTCGCCGAGAGACCAGAACAGGGGCTTTTATGACGCACTTGACACACACCAATTCGCCTCTGGAGCAGGCACGCAAGCATCAGCGGGTCAGCCAGGCCCGGTCCAAGCGGCCGCTGAGCCTGAAGGACCAGGCGACGGTCAAGCAGGTCCTGACCGAGGGCTATGACTACATTCATCACGAGATGTTCGACCAGCCCGCGGCCGAGGCCGAGCGGCAGATCTTCGACGAAGCGCCGCCGATCCAGAAGCCGGACACGAGTTGGTATCACCCCGTGATGGACAACCTCACGGACGCGCGGACGCAGAAGAACGTCGGCACCGTGCTGTTGACGGCGAAGGAGGAGCAGGCGCTGTTCCTTCAGTTCAACTACTGCCGGTACCGCGTGAACCAGATCCGCGCGGAGCTGGCCGAGCAGAGCGAGATCGACCCGACCCGTGCGCGGGAGATGCTCAAGTGGTACCGCAAGGCCGAGGGCTACCGCGACCAGATCGCGCAGACCAACCTCGCGCTGGTGCTGGCGATGGCCAAGCGCACGCGCATGAGCGAGGTCGACTTTGCCGACCTGGTCAGCGAGGGCAACATGGCGCTGCTCCGCGCGGTGGACAAGTTCGACGTCGCCCGCGGGTTCAAGTTCAGCACCTACGCCTGCCGCGCGATTCTCAAGGCGTTCTCGCGCAGCGGCGTGAAGCTGAGCAAGTATCGCCAGATGTTCCCGACCGACTTCGATCCCAAGCTGGAGAAGTCCGATCACCAGGAGCGCAAGCGCGATCAGCACGAGGACGACTGCGTGGATGAGTTGAAGCACATCATCCACAAGAACCAGGCGGAGCTCAGCCAGATCGAGCAGGAGGTCATCCAGCACCGCTTCGCGATCAACAAGCCGGAGGGCGCGCCCGATGCCCAGCCGCTGACGCTCGAACAGGTCGGCAAGATCATCGGCGTCACCAAGGAACGCGTCCGGCAGATCCAGAACAAGGCGCTGGAGAAGATCCGCCACACGCTCGAGACGCAGTTCCTCGAGTAAAAGCGAGTGAAAGACAGACCATTTGTGATACGTGAACAGCCGCCGGTCTTTGCGATCGGCGGTTGTTTTTTGCGCGGCGCCGGCGCAGCCGGCATGCATCCCCTCTCCCCCTGGGAGAGGGACAGGGAGAGGGGGTCATCGACAACCGCGCGTCCGCATCGTGAAGATGACGCCCGGTCGGCGGTGACTCCCTCACCCGCCTCGTTGTCCCCCATCCGCGAATGTTGCGCTTCCCGCTCGGCACCCTCTCCCGGGGGGAGAGGGTTTGCAGCGCTTGCCATCTCCCCCGCACCCGCTACCTTGCCGGGCATGGCGAAGCTGCCACTGCATCCCCCCCGCGGCCGCGACGTCTACCGCTACGGCCTGTTCGGCCTGCTGCTGGCGATCCTGGTCGTGACCCTTGTCTGGCCGATCGTGCTCACCGTGCAGGGCGGCTTTCGCGATCCCGCCGGCGGGCTGACGCTGCGCTACGTCGCGCATGTCTTCGAAAATCCGGTCTACGTCGAAGGCCTGATCAACAGCCTGCTCATCGCGGTGTTCACCACGATCCTCTGCCTGCTGCTGGCGATGCCGCTGGCGGTGCTGGCGGCGCGCTACGAGTTCCGCGGCAAGGCGATCGTGACGAGCGTCGTGCTCGTGCCGCTCATCCTCCCGCCGTTCGTCGGCGCGATCGGCATGCGCGCGCTGCTCGGGCAGTTCGGCGCGGTGAACACCGTCTTGATGCATCTCGGCTGGCTGACACCGGGCGAGCCGGGCATCGACTTTCTCGGCGGCGCGGTCGGCGGGCGCTTCTGGAGCGTGGTCGTGATGGAGGCGCTGCATCTCTATCCGATCCTCTACCTGAACGTCACCGCGGCGCTGGCGAATCTTGACCCTTCTCTTGAGGAAGCCGCGCTGAACCTCGGCGCGGGGCGCGTGCGGCGGTTTTTCAAGTGCACGCTGCCGTTGATCCTGCCGGGCATCTTCGCGGGCACGACGATCGTGTTCATCTGGAGCTTCACCGAGCTGGGCACGCCGCTCATGTTCGACTACTACCGCGTGACGCCTGTGCAGGTGTTCTGGGGGATCAACGAAGTCGCGGAGAATCCCCGGCCGTACGCGCTGGTGGTCGTGATGCTCGCGGTGGCGGGCGCGTGCTATCTCATCGGCCGACTGCTGCTGGGCGGTCGCGGCTATGCGATGGAGGGCAAGGCGACCGTCGCCGCGACGACGCAGCGCTTGCGCGGCTGGCGCGGTGGGGCGGCGCTGGGCGCGTTTCTGTTCGTCACCCTGCTCGCCGTGCTGCCGCACATCGGCGTGGTGTTGAACTCGTTCAGCGCCGAGGGCGCGTGGTATCGCTCCGTCGTGCCGCGCGACTGGACGCTGTCGCACTACAGCGGCGCGCTGTCGCACGAATTGTCCGCCACCGCGATCCAGAACAGCCTGCTCTACGCGCTGGCGGCGATGGTGCTGGCGATCGCGCTGGGCCTGGCGATCTCCTACCTCGTCGTGCGCGCGAAGGTGCGCGGCGGGTGGCTGCTGGACACGCTCGCGATGCTGCCGCTGGCCGTGCCCGGGCTGGTCATGGCGTTCGGTTACGTGGCGATGTCACTGGCGTGGCCCTTCGAGCCGCTGCGCAACGGCGAAGGCGAGGTGATTCTCCCGGCCCTGCTGCCGTTCATCGGCGTGGTGGGCGAGAACCCGAACCCGATCCCGCTGCTCATCGTCGCCTACGCGATCCGCCGACTGCCCTACATCGTGCGCTCCGCCGCAGCGGGTCTGGAGCAGACGTCCGGCTCGCTGGAGGAAGCGGCGCTGAACCTCGGCGCCTCGCCCATGCTCGCGATCCGGCGCATCGTCGTGCCGCTGATCATGGCCAACCTCATCGCCGGCGGCATTCTCGTCTTTTCCTTCGCCATGCTCGAAGTTTCCGACTCGCTCATCCTCGCGCAGAAGCTTGAGCACTTCCCCATCACCAAGGCCATTTACACGCTTTTCCAGCGCCTCGGCGACGGCCGCTACATCGCCAGCGCCATGGGCGTCTGGGGCATGGCTCTACTGACCGTCACGCTCATCGGCGCCAGCGTGCTGCTGGGCAAACGGCTTGGGGCGATCTTCCGGGTGTGAAGCCAATGCATCATGACACTGCGCGGAAATCAGATGATTCGCTGGATCAAGCCGAAGCGAGGTTGCCTTCACTGGCATGCTTCGCCTGCGGCTACGACCTGCGCGGCTTCATCGTGGACGGCGGTTGCCCAGAATGCGGCGAGGCGATCGTCCGCTCGATCCACGCACAGCGCGGCTTCACGAAGCGCGAGCTGGCAGCGTTTGCGTGCAAGCTGTTCGCCATCTGGTTGATGCTGATCACATTAGAGGGATTGAGGCAGAGTTGGCTCTTATTTGCACTTTTCAATCAGGGTATGTTCGGCAGCATCGAAATGTGGGCGATCGTGTGGACAATCTTTATGGCCATTGTCGCACCAGCACTGCTTAGTATCCTGTTCTGGTGGCGCAGCGGATGGATGGCGCGCTTGATC
>JBMCXL010000061.1:0-11515 GCA_048621015.1 Phycisphaeraceae bacterium | reverse complement strand
GACCGTGCCGGTGCACCTTCAGCGCGGCGGCGAGACGCTGATGACCGAGCCGGTTGCCCTGCCCGAGGGAAGCACGGAACGACAGGTCACGCTCAACTACACGCCCACGGAACCGGGCCTGTTCGCCCTGACCGCGCGCGTCGCGCCGGGCGAAGACGACCGCACGAGCATGAACGATGCGCAGATATTCCGCATGCGTGTTGACGCGGAACCGATCCGCGTGCTCTACATCGAAGGCGTGCTGCGCCCGGAAGCGAAATTCCTGCGCCGCCGGCTCGATGCCGATCCGGACGTGGACCTGATCAGCTTCACCCGCGCCGCCAACCCGCAGCGCGCCGGCGCCGCGGGCGCGCTCGTCGGTGGCGAACTGGTCAGCGACGATCGGCTGGAGCGGATCGACGTGGTGCTCCTGGGCGACTTCGAGGCGCGCATGCTCGACGAACAGGCCTACGACCGATTGCGCACCTGGGTCGAAAACGGCGGCGGACTCATGGTGCTCGGTGGATACCACAACCTCGGCTCCGCCGGCCTCGGCACCACCGCGCTGAATGCCGTACTCCCGCTGCGCATCGACGACAACTCCGTGCAGCAACTCGACGAGTCCTTCGCCTTCACGCTTACCGAGGAAGGCCAGCGCCACCCCGCCCTGACAGTCACCGGCGATCGCCTGCGCGACGCGCGCCTCTGGCAGGAACTGCCGACGCTGCGCGGCATCGTCGCCGTCGGTGGCGCGCGCGCCGGCGCCACGGTGCTCGCCCGCCATCCCCGGCCGAATCCCAACGACGATGAGCAGCGCGGCTATCCCGTCCTCGCCGTGCAGCGCTTCGGCGAAGGCACCAGCGCCGTGCTCACCGCCGACACGACCTGGCGCTGGTCGCGCCTCATGCGCCTCGCCGGCCAACCGGACACGATGTACGTGCGCTTCTGGTCACAGATGGTGCGCTGGCTCGCGCAGCGCGAAGATCCCACCGCACAAACCGCGCTGACCCTCTCCACCGACCGCGCCTCGTACGAGCGCGGCCAGCGCGTGCCCATCACCGTCCAGCGCAACCCCGCCGCCGTCATCCCCGGCAGCGACAACGCGCGGCCCGAGCTGCGCCTCACCGTGCGCCGCCCCGACGGCCGGCGCACCACGCTCAACCCGCAGCGCAGCAGCAGCGATTCGCACCGTTGGACCGCCAGCTACTTCCCCGACCGCGGCGGACGCTATCAACTCGAAGCGAGCCTCGCCCGCCCAGGCGGCGACACCACCGCGACCATCGCCAATCAGACCACCGAGTTCCTCGTGGAAGGGTCGGATCTCGAGTTGAGCGACCCCGCCACCGATCCGACCGCGATGCGCCAGATCGCCCGGCTGACCGGCGGCCTCTATGCGGACATCGACCAGGATGAGACGATTGCCCAGCTCGTGGCCGGCCTGCCCACCGAGCCGCGCGTGACGCAGCGCGTGCAGCGCAGTGCCGTATGGCATTCGCCGGGGTTGTTCATCGCGTTTCTCGTGCTGATGTGCGCCGAATGGATCATCCGCAGACAACACCAATTGGTGTGACCATGGGACCGGAGCATGCGCCATGACTGTGAGCGACGCCTATACGCAACTGGTCGAAGCAGTGCAGGACACGCGGCGCGCGTGGCGCGGCCGGCGCATCTTGGAGGGCGCGCTGTTGACCGGTGCGGTGGCGATCGGCGCAGCGCTGCTGGCGACGATGATCGACCATGCGCTGGGGCTGTCCGTGCCGGGTCGATGCGTGCTGGCGGCGCTGATGTGGCTCGCCGTGGGGGTGACGATTCATCGTGCGATCGTGCGGCGCGCGCTGCAGGCGCACAGCGATGATTACTTCGCCGCGCTGCTGGAGCAGCGCGTGCCGGGCCTGGGCAATCGCCTCATCAATGCGCTTCAGCTCGGGCGCAGCGCCAACGGCGCGCCGACGCGCCTGGTCGAGGCGATCGTGAGCGATGGCGTGCACGCGACGGACGAACTGGACCCCGGCGCGGCGGTGAGGAGCCCGGCCCTGCGCCGACACGCACTGGCGCTTGGTGTGGTGGCGACGTTGGCAGCGAGCTATGGTCTTATGGCCGGACCCGCGGGACAGACGGCCATGCTGCGCGTGCTGCTGCCGGTGGCTGATGTCGCGCCGTTCACGTGGACGCGCCTCGCGCCGCAAGGTGTGACCCTGGACCCCGGCGATCGTCTGCTCGAAGGCGAACCGTTGACCGTCACGCTGCACACCACCGGCCGCGCGCCCGACGCGGCGCACCTGCACTGGGCCACCACCGACGGGCGCGCGCGCAGTGCGCGGATGGAAGCGCAGGATGAGCATACGTTCGAACACACGATCAGCGCCGTCAGGACAAAGCTGAGCCTGCACGCCACAGCGGGCGACCTTCGCACCGAACCACGAGAGATCGTCGTCGATCCGCTCCCGCGCATTGAGCAGATCCGGGTGGTCTACGACTATCCCGCGTACACCGGCCGCGAGAACAGGACGATCAACGACGCCGACGGTCACTTGCACGGCCTCCCGCAGACGCGCGCGGCACTGACGTGGTTCAGCTTCAAGCCGCTGGCGGCGCTGACGGTGCGCACCGAATCGGACGAGATCGAAGCGAGCCCGCTCGACGAGCACGGCCATGAATGGCAGGCGGCGCTGACGCTGACCGAGAGCGGGCCGTACCGTGTGCACCTGCGCGACACGCAGGGTTACGAGCGCACCGCCTCGACGACGTACACGATCACGATCGAGAATGACGAGCCGCCCTACATCGCGTTCGCGCAGCCCGGCCGCGACGTGCAGCGGAGGCCGGATGGGGAATTGACATTCGCCGTCACCGCGCAGGACGACCATGGTCTGGGGCCGGTACAACTGCTTGGCGTGATCAATGACGCCGATGAAGCGCGCACGCTGCACGCCTGGCCGAACGACGGCGAACCAGCGCGGCAGCGCACGATGACGCTCGAACGCACGATCGAACAGCTCGGCTTGAGCGGCGGCGATGAGTTGACCTACTGGGCCGAGGCCGTCGACCGCAACGACGTCACCGGGCCGGGGCACAGCGCAACGCGGCGGTTTCATGTCACGGTGCTCACCGACGAGCAAGCGCGGGCGCGCTTCGAGCAGCAGCTCGGCGCGTATGCCGAAGTCGTGGCGCAGTTGATCGCGCAGCAGAAGCGCAACCGCGCCGAGACGGCTGAATTCGAGGCCGCCGCCGCGCTGATCGAACGCCAGAGCCTGATCCGCCGCAAGACGCAGCAGCTTGCCGAGATCATGCAGCGCGAGTCGTTCCCGGCCACGACGATCATCGACAGCCTGCGCACGCTCGCCGCCGAACCGATGGCGGAGGTGATCGCGACACTGGAAAGCTATCGCGATGCACAGGACCTTGATGCCGGTCGGCCGTTCGCGCAGCGGAGTCTGTCCGTGCAGGATGAGATCGTCGCGGAGCTGGAGCGCATTTTGTTGCGGTTGAACCGCGCCGAGCAGACGCGCCGCCGGCTCAAGAAGAAGCAGGAGAGCGAGCCAAACACCTATCAGACCGTGGAGCGCACGCTCGATGACCTCAGCCGCAAGCTCGATGAGTTTCTCAGCGACGTGCGCGAGCTGGAGGAGCAATACGAGAAGCTGCCGAAGCGCGGCGACCGCGACACGGTCGACGGTGAATCGCTGGATGCGCTGGCGGATCTCGAGCAGCAGCGCGCGGAGTGGGAGCAGTGGTTCAAGGACAGCGTGGATGCGATCACGCAGTTGCCGGACGGTTTCATCCCCGAGGCACACCTGGCGGAGAACGTGAACACGATTTTCGAGGAAGTCGAGAAGCAGCCGCGCAGCGCCACGCGCGAGATCGCTACGCCGGTGGAGGAAGGCATCAAGGCGCTGGCGGAGGAAGTGGCGGACGACCTGGAGATGTGGATGCCGCACGAGGGCGATTCGCAGCGCTGGGTGATGGAGAGTCCGCCGGAGGGCACGTTCGATGTACCGGAAGAGGAGCTGCCGTCGCAGTTGCAGGATCGCATCGGCGAGTTGATCGAGGAGGCCGACGAGTTTGACGAGCAGGCGGACGACGTGACCGGCGCGTGGGGCGGGAACATGCAGATGGGCTGGGACATCGCGGACGGGCCGATCAGCTCGTTCAACGCGCGCGGCAAGACGGGGAACCAGCTTCCGAACGCGAGCGAGATGAGCGGGCGGTCGGGCTCGGGTCGGCGCGGGCGCGCCAGCGGGCAGATGGTGGGCGCCGAATCGCGCGCGCTGGAAGGTCGGCCGACGCCGGCGCGCGTGACCAACGAGCCGTACGAGGAAGGCATGCCCGAGGCCGATGAACAGCTCGACCCGCACGGCGCGACCGGCGGGGGGAAGAAGACCGGTGGTGGCCAGCGCGGGTTGCAGGGTGGCACGCCGCCTGATTTCGTGAAGGACATGCAGCGTCTCGCGGACCGCCAGCGGATGCTGCGCGAGCGTGCGCAGCAGGTGGCGGGCGAGCTGAACCAGCGCGGGCGGCCGCTGTCGCAGGTGCATCGGGCGGTGGAGCTGATGAGCGAGGCGGAGCGGGATCTGCGCGATCTGCGCTACCAGGATGCGGCGCGCAAGCGCAAGGCAGCCATCGGCGCGCTGCGCGCGGCCGGGAGCGGCGTCGATCGTGCGGTGAATCTTTCGCTTCAGCGGGCGCGTCATCTGCCGGCGGAGATGCGTGACGAGATCAGCAGCGGCGCGCAGCAGCAGTTGCCGGAAGGGTATGAGGCGATCGTCGGAGCGTACTACAAGGCGCTGAGCGAGAATGCGGATGAGTGAGCTTTTTCATGGCGGGCGATGGCGCGTGGCTGCGCTTGCGATGCTGCTGTGGTGCGGGCACGCGGCTGCGCAATCGGATGCGCCGTGGCACGCGAAGGGACACACGCATCGGGCGATCGTCGCGGTGAGCGAGTGGCGCAGTGGCGAGGTTGACACGGCCGTGGTGCGCCTGAGGCACGCGGGCGTGATGCAAGACGGAGCCGACGACCTGCGCATTTACGATGCGGATGGGCAGCGCGTGCCTTACGAGGTGGCGTATCATCACCCGGCGCGCGATACGCTGGTGAAATTTCGCGCGAGGCCGGGGGAAGAGGCGTTCTATTTCTACTTCGGCAACGCCGATGCGGCGCGCGATCCGTACCGAACGGTGCAATCGGATGCGTTGGGAATCGCGCCCCCGCAGCCGGGGCCGGCGGCGGAGGGATGGATTCCGCGCGCGGGGCTCGTGCTGACGACGATGCGCCGCCCGCCCGAAGCGCCCAATCCCGAGACGATCGATGAGTTTGAAGCGCTGGTGGCGCGGTCGCCCGGTCTCGATGGCGCCGGGCTGCGCAGGAACATCTCCGACGGGCTCAATCCTTTCGGCGATTCAGACCACTACGTGAGTCTCTATCACGGCTGGCTGCGCATTCCAGAAAACGGCGAATACAGCTTCTGCACCGCGTCGAACGAGGCGAGCTTCAGTTTTATTGACGGCGAGGAACTGGTGCACTGGCCGGGCCGACACACCGAGCAGCGCGGCAAGCTCGGGCAGAAGAGCGCGACGCACACACTGGAGGCGGGGCTGCACTACGTGACGTACCTGCACGAGGAGGTGCTGCTTTACCAGGTCGCGTTTCTCGGGTATCGGCCGCCGGGAGGGGGACATTTCGTGGCGATTCCGGATGGGCTGTTCGTGCAGCCGCACGAGGCGGTGGTGCGGCGCTACGAACGGCAAGGGGAAGGTGCGACGGTGATGCCGCGCGGGACGCTGCGCGACAGCGTGTGGCCCAGTGAACGCGAGCATGGGCAGTACACGCGCTTCCGCTTCGCGGCCGAGGCGGACGATCTGTCGGACTGGACATTGGAGTGGTCGTTCGGGGACGGGCAAACGGCGACGGGGCGCAAAGTGGAGCACGTTTATCTGGCAACAGGTGAGTATGACGTCACATTGCGCGCCGTATCACCGGACGGGCGTGCGGTGGAACGTGCGTGGCCTGTGACTGTGTTTCCGATCGAGCACCTGGAGGCGCCGTTCGAGCGCGGGGAGTGGGCGGCGTATGTGCCGATCGTGGAGACGTATGACCCGGCGGGGTTCGACGCGGGCGGGCTTGTGGAGCTGGCGCACTTCTTTGACCAGACGCAGCGCGCGCAACAGGCAAGGGAGATCGCCGAGCACGCGCTGGAGCGTGGGAAGATGGATGCGGAGCACAAGGCGGAGATGCGCCTGCTTGCGGCGGGCGAGGCGGGGAAGCTTGACAGTGTGTGGTCACCGACGCCGGCGCGCGACAAGGCGCAGCGCGCGCGGGCACACCTGGAGGCGGCGCGGAAGGAACAGGCATCGCTGCATGTGACGGCGCGGTTGATCCGTCACGTGGGCATGGCGCTGGATGATCCGGAAACGGCTGCGGCGCTGTATGAGGAAGCGACGTTGGCGGCGCGCGAGGGCGGCATGACGCGCGACGTGCAGGCCGGGCTGCGCGAGGCGACGATCGCGATGGGGGATGTACACCTGGTGGCGCGACAGTTCGAGGAGGCGGAGACGGATTATCGCACCGCCGAGGCGCTGGCGCGGCCGCGCGTGCCGCAGCCGGTGCGCGCGGCGCAGATCGGCGGGTATGCCGAGACGATCGCGCAGGCGCTGGATGAGGGGCGGATCGAGGATGCGGCGACCGTGGCGCGGCGCTGGCGCGAGCGTTTTCCGGCGCACCTGTTGACGGGCGAGCCGTTGTTCTGGATCGGAAAGGTTGAGCTGCAACGGGATGCGCCGGCGCGGGCGGTGCGGCCGCTGGAGCTGGCGATTGAATGTGGGCAAGGCGCGCCATTCGAGGCCGAGGCGCACTGGCGGCTGGCCGAGGCGCATGGCCAGGCTGGAGATGAGGCGGCGCGGCGCGCGGTGCTGGAGGCGTTGGTGCGGACGGGATTGGCAGGCGAGTATCGGGATCGGGCGGTTGCGGAACTGGAGGCGGAATGAGGCGGGGTGATGTGGAGCGGCTGTTGATCTCCTCATCCGAATCTTCTTGCGGGCGGAGCAGCCGCGTGAATTCGCTTTTTCTGAATATCAAGGGATCGGCGCGATGAGCGAGCAGAAGGTGTGGAAGATGATCACCGTGCTGGTGGCGCTTGCGGTCGGGTGGCCGATGGCGGCGCCGCTGCATGGGCAGTCGGACGGGGAAGCGCCGGCGCCGCCGGAGGGGGAGAAGGTGGTTGTCCCGGCGGAGGAACTGCCCGAGCCGAGCGCGAACCTGATCCGCAACGGCGATTTCGAGCAGCGCGCGGAAGAGGGCGAGCACCCGGCTCATTGGCAGGCGATCGACAACCTCGTGTTCTTTCATGAAGCGTCGGACGACCCGCAGCGCGGCCATGTCATGCACATCGACACGGATGTGAAACAGGCGCAGGCGTACCGCTGGTGGGTGGAGCGGTTTGTTCACGGCGCGCCGCTGGACGAAGCCCCGCCAAAGGAGCCGACGCAGCCGCCGAGGTATGGCACGGTCGCCGGCCTGGAAGGCGGGTTTTACTGGTCAGATTTCATTCCGGTGGAGCAGGGGGCGGCGTATCGCGTGTATGTCGATGCGAAGGGGCCGACGTCGAAGGTTTTCATTCGGGGATACGAGGAGAAGGTGGCGTTGAGCTTCGGCGATGAGCACGCGGCAGTGCAGGAACAGTTTCGCAAGGCGCGGGGGGAGCCGAGCGTCGACGAGCATGGCCGGCCGGTGCGTTACTATGCGCGCTACCTGTACACGACGTGGTTTCCGGTGGGCGGACCGGAGCAGTGGCGGACGTACACGCACCGCGAACCGCGCCATCCGAACAACAACCCGATCACGAAGAAGGTGCGCTACATTCGCATCATGCTTTATCCGTACTGGCCGCCGGGGGAGTATCGGTATGACAATGTGCGGGTGGTGAAGGTGCGCGAGGAGGCGGCACGGAAGGAGGCGTCCGACTGAGAGGGCTTGAAATATTGGTTGCTGACGCGAATTGTGCGCACAACCGAGGGAAAGCACCCGTCGACCGGCGCGAGGGATGAGGCTGACGGGGCGGGGGGCATGGTTACAAGTGCGCGCCACGAAAAAACGGTATCATCGGCGAATGTCCACCCGGCCGTATGTTCATGGATTTTCCCCGATGAATGACACCCCCCCCACCTTGCCTTCGGCAAAGGAAATCGGTCGCCGCGCCGGTATCATCACCGGCACAGTCGCGCTGGCGCTGCTGGTCTATTGGCTGCTGCCGGCCGACATGAATGAGCTGGCGCGGCGCATGGCGGGGCTGTTCGTTGTCGCCGCGGTGTTCTGGGCGACGGAGGTGATACCGCTCTACGCCACGTCGCTGTGCGTGGTGGCGCTGCAGGTGCTGCTGCTGGCCAGCGGCGGGGGACTGGCGCCGGAAGGCGACCTGACGTTCAGCCATTTCTTCGACCCGTTCGCCTCCGGCGTGATCATCCTGTTCATGGGCGGGTTCCTGCTGTCGGCGGCGGTGACCAAGCACGAACTGGACCGCGCCATCGCCGCGAAAGTGCTGCGACCGTTCACGTTCCATCCCCTGGCGCTGCTGTATGGCATCATCGCGATTACCGCGTTTTTCTCGATGTGGATGTCCAACACGGCGACGACGGCGATGATGATGGCGCTGGTGATGCCGCTGCTGCGCAACTCGCAAACGGGCGAGAAATTCGACCGGGCGATGATCCTGGCCGTGCCGCTGGGCGCGAACGTGGGGGGCATCGGCACGCCGATCGGCACGCCGCCGAACGCGATCGCACTGGGGGCGCTGCGGCGCGAAGGGTTTCAGATCGGGTTTCTGGACTGGATGGCGGTGGCGGTGCCGTTGGAACTGCTGCTGCTGGCGCTTGGGGGATTGCTGCTTTACGTGTTGTTGCCGCCGACCAGGGGGGCGGCGCTGCCGCAGATCGAGCGCGCTGGACGCATCAGCTTTCTGGGGAAGGTCACGCTGACAATTCTGGGGCTGACGATCCTGGCGTGGATCACGAGCCGATGGCACGGTGTGGCGGATGCGGTGGTGGCGCTGATCAGCGCGGCGGCGCTGACGGCCCTGCGCGTGCTCGACCGGAAGGACGTGGACTCGATCGACTGGAACATTCTCATCCTGATGTGGGGCGGCCTGGCGCTGGGGGCCGGGATGGAGGGCACGGGGCTGGTCGATTACGTGATGGAGTTGCCGATCGCGGCCATGAGCGGGTTCTGGCTGGCGGTGGTGGTGGTGCTGCTGTCGGTGGGGCTGTCGACGTTCATGAGCAACACCGCGGCGGCGGGGCTGATCATTCCGATGGCGCTGGCGCTGTCGGTGGCGCAGCGGGGGCAACTGGTGGTGCTGACCGCCCTGGCGTGCTCGTTCGCGATGGTGCTGCCGATCTCGACGCCGCCGAACGCGATCGCGTTCGCGTCGGGGAAGCTGCCGGCGAAGACGCTGCTGCGGGTGGGCGGGTTGATCACGGCACTCGGGATCGTGGCGCTGCTGGCGGGGTATCAGGTCGTGCTGCCGTTGTTTTTGAATCTGCAGGTGGAGCCATGAGAGGTTGTTCGTCGTTGCCGGCGCGGCCGGCGTACGCACCCTCTCCGGGGAGGAGCGGATTGGGGAGGCGCGGCTCCGAGGCGTGGCGAGCGGTACGGGGCGCGTGGTTTGATTACAATGCGCGGCATGTTGCAGCGGATCTGTTCCTCGGCGTTTATGGCGGTCGCGCTGGCCCTGGGCGCGTTCGGGTGCGTGCAGCGGACGATCGAGATTTCGTCCGAACCGAGCGGCGCGCTGGTGCATCTGAACGACGTGGAGGTGGGGCGCACGCCGGTGGAGGTGCCGTTCACGTTTTACGGCACGTACGACGTGCGTCTGGAGCGGGCGGGGCATGCGCCGCTGTGGACCAGGCGCGAGGCGAATGCGCCGTGGTGGGACCTGCCGGGGCCGGACCTGGTGGCGGAATTGGTGCCGGGGGCGGAATCGCGGGTGCGGTGGCATTTCGATCTGGATGAAGCGGCGCCGGCGGGCGAAGTGGACACGCAGCGGCTGCTGGATCATGCGAAGCAGATGCGGGCGCGGGTGCGCATGGAAGCGGCGCGGGACGCGGTGGAATGATTGATCCGGCGCTTCGCTGCGCTCAGTACGGTTTGTGAAGGACGGTGGCCGTTGGCGCTTGCGCGGGTGTGGCGGTTGATACGCGCGCAAAAAAGCGGCCGATGGCCTCCCCCCATTTGGGCCATCGACCGCGTCGGTTTGGCGACCCGGGACCGCGGGGCCGGTCGGTCGGGTGCCGCCCCTTTGGTGTGGCGAGGGGAGTATGGCAGATCGGCAAAGGCGACGGTATCAGGTGAGACCCGATTCCAGGGTGGGTCAGTCCAGGGGTTGCGAGGCCGTCTGCTCCAGCGCCACGGCCATGCGCACGAGCTCGGCGAAGCTGCCCGCCCGCATCTTCTCCATGACGTGCGCGCGGTGGACCTCGACGGTCTTGTGGCTCAGGCCGAGTTCGCTGGCGATCTGCTTGTTGAGCCAACCGTTGACGACCAGTCCCATCACCTGGCGCTCGCGCGGACTGAGGCGCTGCACCCGGCGTTGAAGCTCAGCGTGATCGAGCTCGGCCTGGCGCTGATCGCGACAGTTGCGCAGCCCTGCGCGCACGCGTTCGAGCAGGTAATGGTCGTCAAAAGGCTTTTCGATGAAGTCCATCGCGCCGGCCTGCATGGCGCGGACCGCGACGGGCACGTCGCCGTGGCCGGTGATCATGATGACCGGCAGGTGAATCGCGCGCTGTTGCAGCGCGGCCTGAAGCTCCAGACCACTCATGGACGGCAGGCGCAAATCGATCAGCGCACAACCCACCGGCGGCTCTTCCAAGGCATCCAGATGTTCGAGAAAGGCCTGCGGCGTGGCGAAGGTGCGCACCTCCAGTTCCGCCGCCTCCAGCATCCACTGAAGCGAGTTGCGCACCGCCTCGTCGTCGTCAACGACGTACACGATTGCGCCGGCGGAACGCATGCCGCCACCTTGTCCCAAGCTGTCGGGCGCCACGGCCATGGAAACAATTCTACCTGCACGACGAAAAGGCGGAAAGGCCGGCACAGGCGATCAATCGGCCGTGGGCAGCGCCAGATGAAAGCTCATACCGCGGTCGCTGTTCCGCTCGGCCCACAGCCGACCGCTGTTCGCCTGGGCGATGGACTGGCTGATGTTCAGCCCCATGCCCATGCCGGCAGACTTGGTGGTGTAGAACGGCTCAAAGATGCGGTCGAGCTGCTCATCGCTCACGCCCGTGCCCGCGTCCTGCACCGTGATGCAGACCCGCCCCGCCTCGCCCGGTTGCGTGCGAATCGTCAGCGGCCGATCGTCGGCGGTATTGGCCTCCATCGCTTCGACGCCGTTGCGCACCAGGTTGAGGATGACCTGTTCGATCTGCACGCTGTCGACCAGCACGCTGGGAATCTGCTCGTCCAGATCGAGGCGCAGGCGCACGCCGTGGCGGTGGATCTCCGGATCGAGCAGGCCGATGACTTCGCGCACGAGGTGGTTGGGAT
>JBMCXL010000060.1:0-11531 GCA_048621015.1 Phycisphaeraceae bacterium | reverse complement strand
GCCGAAGGCGGCGTAGGAGTCGCTCGAAGTCATGCCAAGCCGGCGCTCATCGGCGAGGGCCGCATCCACGCGCGGCCGGTCGCCCGGAGCGCGCTGCACGTAAAGGCGCAGCGAGCCGCCGTGAATGGCCAGCCGCTCGAAATCGTAGAGCCACAGGCCGTGTCGACGCATTAGCGCGTCCAGCGCGGTGATCGAGAAGTAGCACAGATGCTCGTGATAGATCGTGTCGAACTCGCAGTGCCCGATCAGCTCGCGCACGTAGGGCACCTCGATGACCGCGATACCGTCGTCCTTGAGCAGGTGCGCGATGCCGCGTACAAAGCCGTTGGTGTCCGCCACGTGAGCGAGCACGTTGTTGGCGATGACGACATCGGCGCGGCATCCCTCCGCGACGAGTTGCTCGGCGAGGTCGGCGGTGAAAAAGGCGCAGCGCGTGGGCACGCCCGTCTCGTAGGCGGCTCGGGCCTGCGCGGGGGCGGGGTCGATGCCGAGCGCGGGAACGCCGGCCTTGACGAAATTGCGCAGCAGGTAGCCGTCGTTGCTGGCAAGCTCGATGACCAGACTTCGCTCGTTCAAGCCGCGCGAGGCGATGAGCTGCTGCGCATTCTGCTTCGCATGGTTCAGCAGCGCATCGGAGAACGAGGAGTAGTAGACGTAGTGCTCGCCGAACAGCATCTGCGGCGGCACAGTTTCGAGAATCTGCACGAGCGAGCAATCGGGGCAAAACGCCAGCTCCAGCGGAAAGCGCGGCTCCGGCTCGGCGCGCATCGCTTCGTTGAGCATGCGATCCGACGGCGGCATGTGTCCCAGATCGAGCACGCCGACGAGGCCGCCGCGCCCGCACGACCGGCACGCGGCCGCGGCGCAGCGCTGCTCGAAGACCTCCGGGGATGTCTGCGACGTTGCCTGCTGCATCAGGCCATGGCTCCGACACGCGGAAACCGCTCGACCAGGCGGAATGCCTCGTCGATCTCGCCATCGTCGAGCCGCTGCTTCAAGTGCGCCAGCCGCTGATAGGCGCAGCCTTCGAATGATTCGGGTGTGATCCCGTACGCGCGGAATATCTCGTAAAGCTGGCGCGCGCCCGCGACCACATCCCATTGCGCCTCGAACGCCGGCACGCGCTGCGGCAGCTTGTCGCAGCACACGCGATAGCAGCGCGGATCGCTGCGGGCGCTTTCGGCGAAGGTGACGTCGCAGTCCGGCACGACCTGCGCGATCATCTCCGCAATGTCGCGGACGCGAAAGTTCTGATCCGTGCGGCCGACGTTGAACGCCTCGTCGTGCACCTGCTCGCGCGGTGCTTCGAGCACGGCCTTGAACGCACGGGCGATGTCCTCGACATGCACCACCGGCCGCCACGAGCGCCCATCGCTTTTGAGTCGCACGTGCCCCGTCGAGTACGCCCACGCCACGAGGTTGTTCACGACCAGGTCGAAGCGGATGCGCGGCGAGAAGCCGAAGGCCGTGGCGCTGCGCAGGATCACGGGCGTGAAGCTGTCATCGGCCAGGGCGCGGATGCTCTGCTCGGCCTGGACCTTGGCGCGGCCGTAGGGCGTGACGGGATTGAACGGCGCATCCTCGTCGAGCCAGCCTTCACCGCCCGCGCCGTAGTTGCTGCACGTCGAGGAGAAGACGAAACGCCGCACGCCGGCGGCCTTGGCGCAGCGCGCGAGTTCAACGGCGGCGCGGTGGTTGATGATATCGGTCAGTGGCGGGCGGAAATCGCCGAGCGGGTCGTTGGACAGCGCCGCGAGATGCGCCACCGCGTCGAAGCCGCGCAGGTCGTCCAGGTCGATGTCGCGGATGTCGGCGTGCATGGTGGGCACGTAGGGGATGCTGACCGGGTCGCCATAGGTGCAGCGGCCATAAAGGTCGGTGTCGAGGCCGACCACGTCGTGCCCGCTGCGCAGGAGCATGGGGGTGAGCACGGTGCCGATGTAGCCGAGATGACCGGTGACGAGAATGCGCATGATCTTTCCCTCCGTCCGATCGCGCGGCGTGGCGCCGGGCGCGATCAGCGCCACAACATCCAGGGCGGGCTCGGCTGCTGCCAGAGCTCTTCGAGCCGAACCTTGTCACGCATGGTGTCCATGCACTGCCAGAACGACTCGTGTCGATAGGCCATGAGCTGGCTGTCGCGCGCGAGTCGTTCGAGCGGCTCGCGCTCCCAGACGGTCTGGTCGTTGTCGATGTAGTCGAAGATGCCGGGCTCGCAGACGAAGAACGCGCCGTTGATCCAGCCTTCGGCGGTCTGGGGCTTTTCGGAGAACTCGACGACGTGATCGCCGTTGAAGACCAGGTGGCCGTAGCGCGCCGGCGGGCGCACGGCGGTGACGGTGAGCAGGCGGCCGTGGGAGCGGTGAAACTCAAGCAGTTGGTGGAGATCGACGTCGGAGACGCCGTCACCCCAGGTGAGCATGAACGTGCCGTTTTCCTTCAGGTACGGCGCGAGGCGCTTGATGCGTCCGCCGGTCTGCGTGGCGTCGCCGGTTTCGACCAGCTCGACGGTCCACGGCGGGTGGGGCTCGTGATGCTGAACGATCTGGCCGTTCTTTTCACCGCCGATGCGCACCGCCATGTCGCCGTGAAAGTTGGCGGTGTCGAGCATGTAGCGCTTGATGCATTCGCCCTTGTAGCCGAGGGCGATGACGAAGTCGTGAAACCCGAAGTGCGAGTAGTGCATCATGATGTGCCAGAGGATCGGTCGGCCGCCGATCTCGACCATGGGCTTGGGCTTCACCGTTGTTTCCTCGGCCAGGCGCGTGCCCCGCCCGCCTGCCAGAATCGCGACTTTCATATCCACTCACTTTGCATAAGAACCGGAGCCTGATACGAGTCGCGCCCATGCGGCGTCCGGAGGATCCCCGAGCGCGGCCCGTTCGGTTTGCGCACCGGGCTCGCGTGCGCCTGCTCGTGCTGCAAATGTCGGACCAATTCAATACAGCCGCGCATCCGCACTGGATATCAGTTCCTCCTTAACACGCTGGCCGAACGTTCGATTGCGCATCAGTCGGCGCACGCGGGCGGGGAAATAGCTGGTCATGGCCGCATAGGCGCGCAGTTTCTCGGTTGGGCTGACGGGTCGGCTGGCGATGCCGCGCAGGTGCTCGGTGAACAGGCGCCAGCTCGAGGCACGCGGCTCGGCCGATGGATCGGGGTCGTACCATTGCGCTTCGCCGGCCTTGGAAGCGCGCGCCAGCCATTCGCCGTTACGTGCGTGGCGGCGCTGCACGTACAACGGCTCATCCACCGCGCCGAACGGCCCGAGCAGGCGCAGCTCCGCCACGAGCACGAGATCGGCGGACGGAAATGCGCCGATCAGGCGCGTGCGACGCAGCGCAGCGGCACGGATCAGGCCGAACACGTACATCGGAAACTCATCCGGCGGCCGATGCAGAATCTGCTTGAAGCTCGGGCCTTCGCGCGAGTCGCGCGCAAGGGGCGGCGCGCCGTCTTCGTTCGGCTGCGCTGCGGGCCTGCCGTCGTGCGTGATCAGCCGACGTTGCGCGTAACACATGACCAGCGATGCGGGGCCTTGCTCAAAGCGCTCGAGGCAGCGCTGCAGAAACGTCGGCTCGATGCGGTCGTCGTGCGCCATCCACTTGAAATACGTGCCCCGGCTTTGCCGAAACGTGAAATTGAAGTTCCGCGCCGCACCGAGGTTGTGCCCGTGGCGGTAATAGCGGATGCGCCTGTCATGTTCGGCATACGCGCGGCAGATCTGCTCCGTCTCATCGAGCGAGCCGTTGTCGGCGATCACCAGCTCGAAATCCTCGACGGTCTGGGCGAGGATCGAATCGAGAGCTTCGCGAAGATGGGGCTCGCCGTTGCGCACCGGCAGGCCGATCGTCACAAGTGGCGGGCGAGCCATCGCCTTACTCCTCCCTGCTGCGCTCGTGGCCGCGGATTTCCACCCGCATCGTTCGCACGGCGGCGTCAGCCCCCACGGGATGTGCTGTGGCGCCACGGTTGCCGTGCTGCTGGAATGACTTTGGCCGATGTTAGCGGCAGAGAGGGGCGTGCTCTATTCAGGAAGATACTGAAAAATGATGTGGTGCTGCGGGTCGCGCACTGATGCGGCGGAAGGGGTTGGCCTGTATGTGGTGGCGCGCATGGTGCGCATGATGAGCGTGACCCGCGGGGTTCGCTGCGCTCACCCGCGCGGCTTGGATCGGAATGCGGGGGTTGTGGCGCAGCCGGTGGCTCACACGTTGTGGGCCGCCACTTCGCCTTCCTGGAAGCAGACCTCCAGCCACGGATCGGCGGTCTGGACGCGGAAGTCGGTCAGCCTTTGGCGCATCGCTTCGACCGTCTCGGCCAGCTCGGGCTTGTCGATGAGAGTCGTCGTTTCGTGCGGATCGTCTTGCAGGTCGTACAACGCCTCGCGCGGCTGTTGCAGGAAATGCTCGCGCGGCCGTTCCCCGAGCATCTCCACGTCCCGGCTCAACACCGACTGCCACGTGCGCGAGCGGAACAGGTCCGTCGGCAACGGCGTGCGCAACTGCCACGCGAGATTGCGCACGTACTTGTACCGCCGGCCGCGCAGCACGCGATACGGGTAGTAGTTGGTCACTTCATGGAAGCAGTGCGAGTACACGACCTCGTCCCACCCGTCGGGATCGGTCTGCGCCAGGATCGGTAGCAACGATCGGCCGGGCAGGTTGTCCGGCGCACTGACGCCGCACCACGCCAGCACGGTCGGCATGAAATCGAGCCAGTTCACCAGCGCACGGTTGTGAATGCCGCGTTGCTGTTGACTCGGGCTTGCCACGATCAGCGGACAGTGATGGCCGCCCTCGAACGATGACGCCTTCGCCCCGGGAAACGGCATGCCGTGATCGGAGGTGACGATGACCAGCGTCTGCTCCGCGCGCCCGCTGCGCTCCAGCGCGCGCAACGTCGCACCCACGCATTGATCGAAGCGCGACACCGCCCGGTAATACTCCGCCAGATCGCGCCGCGTCTCCGGCGTGTCCGGTAGAAAGCCCGGTACCGGCACATGCTCGGCATTGTAATGCACCGGCTCGTCGCCTTCGTGCGCCCAGTCGTTGTCGTACTGGCTGTCGTCGCCGCCCCGATGCGGATCGGAAATGCCCACGTGACAGTAGAACGGCCGATCAGCGGCGTATTCCAGGAACGCGCCGACCTTGCGCTCGAACGCCGCCGGGCTGCGCGTGTCCATCTGGTGCGGATGCAGCTCGACCTCGAAGGGATACACCGACCACGGCTCGCAGTGCTTCTTCCCGATCAGGCCGGTCGCGTAGCCCGCGTCGCGCAGCAGCTTCGGCGTGGACGGCATGGACTGGTGCGTGCGGAAGCCGTGGATGCCGTGACAGTGACCGTACTGGCCGTGCGTGTGGCTGTGCTGGCCGGTGAGGATCGAGGCGCGGCTGACAGCGCAGCTCGGGCTGGCGCAGAAGGCATGGTCGAAGACCGTGCCGCGCTCGGCGAAGCGGTCGATGTGGGGCGTGGCGATGAAATCGCTGCCGTAGCAGCCGGCGAGCGGGCTCCAGTCGTCGGCGATGATGAACAGGACGTTGGGGCGATCGATGGGAGGTGCGTCACTGGAGGGCATGGCGGATCCGTTGGTGCTGCTGCGGGATGAGTGAAACGCGGCCGCCCGGGCCGCGGCCAAGCCACGGCAGAGGCCTACCGTAGCAAGGCCGCGGCCGCCTGCAACCATCGCCGGCGCCTGCCTTTGCCCATCTTGTCGAGCGCCAAAAAGTCTTGACCCTCCGCCGCCGCCATCGTACGCTGCAACCGCGCTGTGGGTAGCCCGGCTGTCGAGTTCGCTCCCCCGGCGTGATGCAGTTCTCGTTGGTCGTTCGACCAACTCTCGCTGCTCGCGGTGTGTCGTCGCCCGGCCGCGTCGAACAGATCCTGTTGTTTCGGCCCTGTCATTGCGGTCTGGCCTTGCGGGGCGAACACCACGAGCGTCCTGCGCCTTCGGCGACGCCGACGGTCGCCGAGCCGACCCGCGCGTGCCGGCCGATCCATGCGTGGCCGCCCCGGCCACCGGAGGAGTGGAGACCCGTGCAGATCCGTTGCCCGTCCTGTCGTTACCACATCGTTGTAAAAGGTGCCAAGGCCGGCGGCTATCGACCGACCTGCCCGCGCTGCGAGAAGCCCTACGTCATGGTCATCGCCATGGTGGAGGGCCATCGCCTCGTGCTGGTGGGCGACTCGATGGAGACGCTCGTGCCGGTCAAGAGTCCCAAACCCGTGCGTGAGCTGACCCAATCGCCCGCCGCCGATGACGCGGACGAGGCACTGCTCGCAGCACAACAGGGAAAACAAGCCCACGCCCGATCCGCCGCCGCGAGCGAAGCGCCCACCGCGCCGCAGTCGCCAGCGCAACCGGCGCAACAGGAGGACCAGCAGGACGACGACTTCGACGCCGCCATCGCCGCGGAAATCGGGCCGCCCGCCGACGAACAGGACGAAGACGACACCGACCGGACGCGGACGCAAGGCCCCGTCGCTGACCAAAACGATGACAGTGACCAGGGCCCCATCGAGCTCGACATCGATCCCGACGACGCGGAATCCGACCAAACGCCGACCCTCGATCAGTTCCACGCACGAACGCAGGATCAACCCGACAGCGAACCCGCCACCCAGACCCAGCCCCGAACCCAAGCGCCCACTGCCGCGGCGCCGAAACCCAATCCCGCACCGAACGCTGCACAGAAACCGGCGCCTCCCAAACCGGCCCCCGCCTCCACGCCACCGACCCCTGCCACCCCCGCCCTCACCGGCCGACTCGACGGCTACGAGATCGAAAAACCCATCGGCGAAGGCGGCATGGGCGCTGTCTACCTCGCGCGCCAGCTCTCGCTCGATCGCGAAGTCGCGCTCAAGACCATCAAGCCCGCCTGGGCCAGCAACCCCAACTTCCTCTCGCGCTTCACGCGCGAAGCCTACGCCGCCGCGCAGCTCACGCACCACAATGTCGTGCAGATCTACGACCTCGGCGAGGACCAGCAGACGCACTACTTCTCGATGGAGTACGTGCGCGGCCGCTCGCTCGCCGATCTCCTGCGCAAACAGGGCCCGCTCGATGTCGAAGAAGCCGCGGGCTACATCCTTCAGGCGGCACGCGGCCTCAAGTTCGCGCACGACCACGGCATGGTCCACCGCGACATCAAGCCCGCCAACCTGCTCATCAACGACCAGGGCGTCGTCAAGGTCGCCGACCTCGGCCTCGTGAAAACCGCCGCGCCCGACGAAACCGCCAGCGCTGATCCCGGCAGCACCGGCGACCCTCACGCGACGAAGGCCGCCGCCATGGGCACACCCGCCTACATGGCGCCCGAGCAGGCACACGACGCCGCGCACGTCGACGGCCGCGCGGACATCTACGCGCTCGGCTGCACCTTCTACGCCCTCACCACCGGCCGCCCGCTCTTTGAAGGCAACACCGCCGAGGAGCTTATCAGCAAGCACGCCACCGCCGCGGTCATTCCCCCGGAGCGCATCATCCAGCGCGTGCCCAAGTCGATCTCCGCGATCATCATGAAGATGGTCGCCAAGAAGCCCGACGACCGCTACGCGAACGCCGACGAGCTGATCGCCGCGCTCGAGGACTTCCTCGGCATCTCCGCCGGCCCGTTCACGCCGCGCGAGGAACATGCCCGGGCGCTCGAGGACGCGGTGCGCGCTTTCAACGACTCGCCGCGCGCCAAGCTGCGTCGCTGGCTGACGCTCGGGTTCAGTCTCGCGTGTGTCGCCCTGTTCCTCTTCGGCGCACTCACCGCGCGCCCCAGCCTCGCCGCCGGCGCGCTGACGCTGTGGCTGTTCACCGGCGTGGGCTATGCGATCCTCACCGGCATCACGCAGCGCACCTTCGTCTTCCGCAAGGTGCGCCAGCTCGTCTTTGGCAGCCGCCCGCGCGAGTGGGTCAGTTGGGGCCTCGCCGCCGCGCTTCTCGTTGTTCTCGTCGTCATGCTCGGTCTGGCGGTCACCGTCATCTGGACCGCCGTCGCGGGCCTCGTGCTCGCCGCGGCCGTGCACTTCACCGTCGACCGCCTCGTCGCCGCCGAGCGCAAGCCACACATCGAGAGCGTGCGCGAGATGCTCAAGGCAATGCGCCTGCGCGGCCTCGAAGAAGACGCTCTGCGCCGCTTCGTCTGCAAATACAGCGGCAAGCGATGGGAACCTTTCTACGAAGCCCTGTTCGACTACGAAGCGAAGATGCAGGCCCGCCGCCTCTGGGGCGCCGACGACGACGGCAAGCCGCGCAAGAAGCACGCCACCTGGCGCGACGGCCTCATCCAGTGGATCGACCAGAAACAGCAGCAGCGCGAGGAAGCCAGACAGCGCAAGCACCTCCAGAAGATCGAGGCCCAGCGTCTCCAGGCCGAAGGCAAGAGCGAGCAGGATGCGGCGCGCGAAGCGAACCAGGTCGCCGATTCGATGGTCGAGACCGCGGTCGCGTACAAGCAGACCGGCAAGTGGCACAACGTCGCCAAGGCCGCGGAGAAGCCCGCCGCCAGCGACAAGCCGCGCACGCAGCGCCGCTCGCCGATCACGCTGCTGCTCGATCTGCTGCTCGGCGGCCGGGCGCGCTTCGTCGTCGGCGCGGTGCTGCTCGCGGCGTACAGCCTGTGGGTGCGCCAGAACAACCTCACCGCCGGTCTCAGCCGCTCGCCCGGCCTGCGCACGTTCCGCGACTATCTCGACGCGCCAACGACCGCCGAACCGCTGCGCATTCCCTTTGCACCGTTCATCCCCGAGCCACCGCTGCAACTGCTCTCCACCCACGGCGTCGGACTCGCGGGACTCCTGCTGCTGCTCGCGGCGTTCCGCACCGGCAAGCGCATGACCTTCGCCATGCTGCCCGCCGTCGCCGTGCTCCTGCTCGCCCCGCACGCCCCGCTCGACGCACTCGATGCGGTGCCCATCGTGACACCCTACGAAATCATCCTCGCCGTCGGCCTCATTCTCGGTCTGCTCGCGCTCAAGTTCGCGCGCAAAGGCGAAAACGTCTGACGAAGCACTCCCATAACGCCCGTCCTGAGCACAGCGAAGGACGGGATCAACAAGTAGAACCACAAACACGCACCCACAACAAAGCCCAACCCCATGCCCACAACCGCCGAAACCACCGACGCCCTCGAAATCCGCGACGAGCACGGCGGCAAGGTCCGCCACAGCCTCGACGGCCAGCCGCTGGTCATCGGCCGCTCGTCCGAGGCCGACATCAAGCTCGCCACGCCCGCCGTCTCGCGCCGCCACGCCACGCTGCTGCGCGACCCGTTCCAGCGCTGGTGGATACACGACCTCGGCAGCCACAACGGCACACTCATCAACGGCCAGCGCATCACCGAGGAAACCGTCCTGCACCCGGACGACACCGTGCAGATCGGCGAGTTCACGCTCCAACTCATCGCCGGCGCGCCGCGCGCCGAGCCCGCCGCCGCGCCCGGCGAGGTCACCTCGCCCATCCAGACGCACGACGACGCCGGGGCGGTCAGCGCGCTGCACCAGGTCGAGCCGGCGCACGTCGCCACCGAGCATCTTTCAAAGCTTGCCGACTTCGGTCAGGAACTGATCGGCACGGGCAACTCCGACCAGCGGTTGCACGCGCTGTGTCGGCTCGTGATCGGCGAAGACTTTCATGGCCAGGCCGCCACGGTGCTGCGCCTCGAAAAGCAGACCGATCTCAGCAAGCCGCAGATGCTCTGCCCCGTCGAGCCGCGCGAGCGCGAAAGCGCCGAGCCGCCGCACATCTCGCGCACGCTGCTGCGCGCGGTGCTCGACAGCGCCGAGCCGATGATGGCGACCAACTCCGGCGCGGCCGGCGGGGCCGTGGAGCTTTCCGTGGCGCAGGACGTGATGCCGATGGCGGCGATCGCGTGTCCGCTGCGCAGCGACGATCACGCGATGGATGTGCTCTACGCCACGCTGCCGCCGGAGTACGCGACCGGTGAATGGTTAGCGCTGGTGGCGCTGGCGGTGCGCCAGTACGAGCAGGCCGAGCTTGCATGGGCCGGCCGGCGCCAGGCGGAGATACTGGCGGCGATCGAGCGCGAGCTGGACCAGGCGCGCAAGATCCAGATGCGCCTCGTGCCCAGGCCGCGGCAGATCGAGCACCTGGACACGGCGATCGTCTTCGAGCCGTGCCGATGGGTCGGTGGCGATTACGCGGACATTCTGCCCACGCGCGACGGGCGCGTGCTCGTCACCGTCGCCGACGTCTGCGGCAAGGGCACGCAGGCGGCGCTGACCACCGCCTCGATCCACACGATGGTCCACGCGAGCGTGCGCGCCGGCACGCCGCTGGTCGAGATGATGCGCAACCTCAACGAACACCTGCTCGAAACGCTGCCGGACAGTTCGTTCGCGACGATGGCGTGCCTGGTGATCGAGCCGGGGACAGGTAACATCGAGTGCGTCAACGCCGGCCATCCGCCGGCCCTGGTGGTGAACGAGCGCGGCGAGCTGCGCCACATGCAGGAAGGCGAGAACCTGCCGCTGGGCATCGCGCCCGTCGAGCCGGAAGGACAGGACGATCAGCTCGAGCCGGGGCACTGGCTGGCGCTGTTCAGCGACGGGCTCACCGAACTGGCCGATGCGCGCGGGCGCATGCTCGGCATCGACGGCCTCGGCGAGCACTTCGCCAACGCCTGCCGCGAATCTTCGGCACAACAGGCGACCGAGCACCTGCTCGCCAAGGCGAACGAGATCCGCGGCGACCGCATGGCCGCCGACGACTGGACGCTGTTGATCGCCCGGCGCACCTGACGGCGCATCGGAGCGCGCAAAAGAAAACGCGGCGACCGGCCGTGGCGCCAGCGGTCGCCGCGAAACGCATGTATGGACTGTGCGATGGTGTGCGTGGAAGTGCTTGCGCGATTGTAACACCGCGCCGCGCCGCTGTCAGCGCCCCTTGGTGAAATCTCAACCCCCCGCGCCGCGCTTGCCGCGCGTCTCGTCCTCGATCCACTGCACGAACTCGGCATCGCCCGTCACGATCGGCCAAGCCACCACGCACGGGCAGTCGTAGCTGTGCACCTCGCGCACCTTCGCGTTCAGTGCCTCGAAATCGGCGCGCGACGCCTTGGCGATCAGCGCCACTTCCTCCTCCTCCTGCACGCCGTTCCAGTAGAACACGGAGTTGATCGGCCCGAGAATGTTCACGCACGCCGCCAGCCGCGCATCAATCAGGGCCCGCGCCACCTGCCGCGCCTCGTCCATCGAACCCGCCGTCATGTAAACCGAGATCGCCCGGTCGTCCTGTGTCATATGCAACTCCCTCGCCCTCGCCCATCGGCGGTCCGAGCAGGACCATGCCGCAACATACCACGCCCACCCAGGCGCCACCACCGCCGCTCGCGGTCTGGCAGGTCATGCGTGCGTTGCGCTTGTTTCACAACTCTCAACCCCCCTTCCCTCAAGGGACTCACTTCCCGACACTTTTCCCGGCGCCGGCGCAGCCGGCGCGTGCCCCCTCTCCCTTTGGGAGAGGGCTGGGGTGAGCGACTGTCTTGATTGTCAAGTGGTTCGGGTTGGCTGTTGCCAGGGTT
>JBMCXL010000059.1:0-11599 GCA_048621015.1 Phycisphaeraceae bacterium | reverse complement strand
GCTGGTGGGGGGCGTGCTGGTGTTCAATCACCGCACTGCGGACGTGGCGAACACCGCGTAAATCCGCAGCATTGCGCGGGCGAGGCAAACGCACGGCTTACTGCCGTGCGGGTAAGTCGTGACACCCCGATCAGGCACACACGTTACTTTTGTGGGCGTCAATAATCCCGCCGCTTAGCTCGACAGCCGCCCGGGATGCGTGGCCGCGGCCCCTCCTATGGTGAGGGGAGGTCGTTGCTTGCCGAATGTGGATCGCCTGGTTGCTGGGAGGAGGCTGTCATGGGCGAGGCTTCGCAGCGCAAGGTCGCGCAGGCGGTGCTGGCGACGTATGGGCGGACGTTTGCGGAGGAACTGGGCATCAGCGTGGACAGGAACACGCCTTCGGAGCTGTTCAAGCTGCTGGTGGCGGCGATGCTTTTCAGCACGCGCATCAGCAATCGGCTGGCGACGCAGGCGGCGCGGGCGCTGTTCAAGCAGGGGTGGACGACGCCGGCGAAGATGGCCGGCGCGACCTGGCGACAGCGCACCGATGTGCTCAACCGCGCCGGCTATGCGCGTTATGACGAGAGCACGTCGCGCATGCTCGGTGACACGGCCGATCATCTGCTGCGACGGTATCAGGGCGACCTGCGCCGGCTGCGCGACGAGGCGGAGCGCGATCCACAGCGCGAGCGCGAGTTGTTGAAGCAGTGCAAGGGGATCGGCGACGTGGGCGCGGACATCTTCTGCCGCGAGGCGCAGGTGGCGTGGACGGAGCTGCGCCCATTCGTGGATAAGAAAGCGCGCCAGGCGGCGGAGCGGTTGGGGTTGCCGACCGAGCCGAGGGCGCTGGCGCGGCTGGTGCGGCAGGACCAGGTGGCGGCATTGGTGGCGGGGCTGGTGCGCTGCGATCTGGCGAAGGACTACGAGACGGTGCGCCGGGCGGCGTAGAGGCGACCTCGGCACACGAAAAATCCCGCGCGCGCTCGCCCTGCCCGGACCTGGATTGCGCGTTTCCTGCGCTTTGCACATGCATTCCGGGCGCGGGATGCCACGGCTTGACCCGGCGGTAAGCCGTGCAGCCCGTGGCGCTCGCACGGCTTACCGCTTCGCGGATAAGCCGTGGCGCCCGCCTGGCAATGCGCGCGTTTCAAGTAGAACCGGTGTTACGCGTTCATGTAGGCCGGCTCGTTGCCGGGTTTCCACTTGATGTTGCAGCCGATGGAGGGTTTCTGCTCCCTGGGCGGCTGCTGGCCGGCGAGGACGGCGTCGAGCGCAGCGCGCAGGTCGGCGCCGGTGGGGGTGTTGTCAGACGAGTAGTCACCGGGGCCGCGGCGTGTGGGGCGCGTGTCGTCGAATTGGCCGCGGTAGGCGAGCTTCTGGTCGCCGTCGAAGACGTACAGGTCGGGCGTGCAGGCGGCCTTGTAGGTCTTGGCGACCTCCTGCGACTCGTCGTAGAGGTAAGGGAACGGATAGCCGCGCTGCTCTTTCTCCTGCTTCATCTTGTCGGGCGCGTCGTCTGGATAGTTGGTGACATCGTTGCTGTTGATCGCGACGAAGCCGACGTTTTTCGCCTGGTACTCGCGCGCGACGTTGGCCAGCTCGTCGGCGATGTGCTTGACGAACGGACAGTGGTTGCAGATGAATGCCACGACCAGCGCCTGCTTGCCGGCGAAGTCCTTGAGGCTGACGGTGTTGCCCTCGGTGTCGGGCAGGGCGAAGTCGGGCGCTTTCGTGCCCAGTTCGAGCATCGTGGACGCGGTCTGTGCCATGGCGGGTTCTCCTTGTCGAATCAGTTCAGTGGTGGATGGTTTTCGATTTTATCCGGGCGCGGCCAGCGATTTCGAACGCAAAGCACAGCCCGCCCCATAAGCCGCGCCCCCGTTGGGGCCGGGCTATGCGGTTCGCGATACACTTGCGAGCCTGATGTTGCCGATGCTCCTGGCCCAGGCTGACACCGCGACGTGGCTGGACACGCTCCAGGCGTGGCTGACCTCGCCGTGGGTGGCGTATCCGGCGCTGGTGGTGGCGGGCTTCATCGCGGGCGTGGTGAACACGATCGCCGGCGGCGGCTCGTTTCTCACGCTGCCGGCGTTGATCTACCTGGGCGGGCTCGATCCGAAGATTGCCAACGGCACGAACCGCGTGGCCGTGCTGCTGTCGACCGCCTCGTCGACGACGGTGTTTCATCGCGCCGGCCACCTGGACAAGCGCGCGCTGCTGCGCATGCTGCTGCCGACGCTGATTGGTGTGCCGCCGGGGGCGCTGCTGGCGTACTACCTGCCGCGCGAGACGTTTCAGGTCGTCTTCGGCGCGCTGTTCCTGGCGATGGCGGTGTTCCTCGCGCTGCGGCCGAAGTCGCTGCTGAACCCGGAAAAGCCACTGTCACGCTCGCGCAGCGCCGAGACCGTCCTCTTCATCGGCGTGGGGATCTACATCGGCTTCCTCCAGGCGGGGATGGGCGTGATCCTGCTGGTGTGCATGTCGCTGTTTCACGCGCGCGAGCTGATCGGCGCCAACGCGATCAAGAACGGCATCGGCCTGGTCGTGACGATCGTGGCGGTGGCGATGTTCTGGATGCTCGACCTGATCCAGTGGGTGCCGGGCCTGGTGATGGCGATGGGCAACCTCATCGGCGGCCTCGTCGGCGCGCGCCTCGCCATCCACAAGGGCGAGAAGTTCATCTTCGGCTTCGTCATCGTCGTCATGATCGCCACCGGCGCAAAGCTGGTCTGGGACGCCCTGGGCGGGTGAAGGGGTGCATCCGGAAAGCGGACGTCGCGGTTCGCGCAGAGGGTGCGGAGGTTTCAGCAATCGCGAAAAATATCAATTTTTAACTTAAATATTGTCTTTCTCTGCGACCTCCGCGCTCTCCGTGCCCTTCGCGCGAACCTCAGGGGGCACCGGCTGCTAAAATCCCGTAGGTAAGCCCAGTTATGAATCCCTACGGGAGACCGGACCATGAATGACACCCCGCACGAGCAGGAACACGAGAACGCCCAGGGCCCCCAGCCCGGCCAGCAGGCTTCCGATGAGGCCGCCGCCGAAGCCGCCGCCGCCGCGGGCGAGCAGGCCGAGCGCATCGCCGCGGAGGGCGAGGATATCCGCGGCCGCGTCCGTCAGCTCGTCGTCGATACCGTCCAGCAGCGCAAGCTCAGCTTTGAGCAGCTCGGCCAGGTGGGCCAGGAGGTGCTCCGCGGCGCGGCCAGCGGGGTCAAGCAGGCCGGCAAGGAGGAGCAGCGCCAGGCGCTGCGCGCGGTGATCGACGGCCTCGCCGACAGCTACGCCACCGCCGCCAACGCCACCCGCCTTGCCCTGGAAGAGGCCAACGCCCGCCGGCGCACCTTCGCCCAAGAGGATCTCCAGCATGCCGTGCGCGAGCTGAAGGTGCTGGACGAGCGGTTCCTGCGCATGGTCGGCCGCACGACCGAGCGCGCCTGGGGCACGCTCACCGAGCAGGCCAAGGCGCTGAAGGACCACGCCCAGCACGCCGCTCAGGGCATCCGGCCGTCGATGGAATCCGCCCTGCACGCCGCGCGGCACCAGCCGGGCAAGCTCGCGGGCGAAGCCGCCTCCGCCGGCTTCGACGCCACGCGCCACACCGCCGGCACGCTCCTGCAAGCCATGGCCGGCCTGCTCCAGGGCGCCGGCGAAGCGCTCAGCCGCCCGCGCGAGGGGCAGGACAAGCAGGGCAAGTAAAGCGCACGAAACCGCGAGGATGATCCTTTTCGACGTTTAGCGTGCGGGCCGAAGGCCCGCCGTGGGTGTGACGTGGTGTGACAACGTGCACGGCGGGCCTTCGGCCCGCACGCTAAACAGGATGCTCACCACTTCCTGCATTTCGTCCTCGCTGTGTCCAGTCTGTGTCGGCGACCGCTTGCCATTACACTAATCCCCCATGAGCGACGGAAACACGGCCAACACTTCCGCCCCCTCATCCGCCAAGCCCTGGGAGCACGCCAAGAGCGGCGCCGGCTCAAGTGCCGACCCGCTGGCGACGCGCTTCGTCTGCTCGCTCGAGTTCGACCGGCGCCTCTACAAGCACGATATCGCCGGCTCGGTCGCGCACGCCCGCATGCTGCGCGACCAGCAGCTCATCACCGACCACGAGCTGCGCGACATCGAGCGCGGCCTCGGTGAAATCCAGACCGAGATCGACCAGCAGGGCGATGCCTGGCCCGGCTGGCGCGCCGAGCTGGAAGACGTGCACATGTGCATCGAGGCGGCGCTGATCGAGAAGGTCGGCGACGCGGGGCGCAAGCTCCACACCGGCCGCAGCCGCAATGACCAGGTCGCGCTCGACCTCTTGCTGTGGACCGAGGACGCCGTCGACGAATTGACCGCGCGGTTCGAGAAACTGATCCGCGCGTTTCTCGAATTGGCCGCGCGCGACGGGCGCACCGTGATGCCGTCGTACACGCACCTGCAGCGCGCCCAGCCGATCGTCGCCGGCGCGGAGCTGCTCGCGTGGGTTGCCGCTTTCGACCGGGCGCGGCGGCGCGCGGAAGTGCTGCGCCACATCAACCGGCGCAACCCGCTCGGTTCGGGCGCCATCGCCGGCAGCGGCCTCGCCATCGACCGCGAGCACACCGCCGCCGCGCTGCCCGTCGGCCCGCCGAGCGCCAGCAGCATCGACTCCACCGCCAACCGCGATGCGGCGCTCGATCTGGCCTACGCGCTGTCCATGACCGCGATGACGCTGTCGCGCTGGGCTGAGCAGTGGATCATCTACTGCTCGACCGAGTTCTCGTTTCTCACGCTCGACGGCCGGTACACCACCGGCTCGTCGATGATGCCGCAGAAGCAGAACCCGGACATGCTCGAACTCATCCGCGGCCGCTGCGGCGGCGTGTACGGCCAACTGGTGGCGCTGCTGACCACCTGCAAGGGTCTCACCGTCGGCTACAACCGCGATCTTCAGGAGGACAAGCGCTACCTCTTCCCCGCTTACGACAGCGTGCGCGACATGCTCGACCTCGCCGCGTCCATCGTCGCCACGGCGAAGTTCAACGAAGACCGCATCGCCGCCGGTCTCGACCGCGGCTTCCTCGACGCCACCGCGCTGGCCGACTACCTCGTGAGCCGGGGCATGCCCTTCCGCACCGCGCACCAGGCCGTCGGCGCACTGGTGCAGACCTGCCAGCGCGAGAAGCTGGAACGGTTGTCGGACCTGCCGCTGGCGAAGTTCAACGAAGTGTGCGCGGAAACGGGCGTCACCTGCGAGAAGGACGTCTATGATTGGCTTGGAGCCGAGAACGTCGTCCGCCGCTACCAGAGCGGAGGCAACGCGGGTGTGAGCGGGTTCGAGCAGCAGCTTGCCGAGTGGAAACAGCGGTATGAGGTGTAGGGACCAAGCGGCCGAGCGACCGAGCGACCAAGGGCCGGCGCATGTCGGCTTCGCCGACATCTTCTCGATCCCTTGATCGCTTGGTCCCTCGGTCCCTTCTGGAGTGTTATCGTGCTCACGGTGACCGTTCTACAAGGTCCGGACAAGGGCAAGCGGTTTGACCTGCCGGACACCGAGCCGCAGATGATCGGCCGGTCGACCGAGTCGCTGCCGCTGAGCGATCAGACCATCTCGCGCCGTCACGCGGAGCTGACGCCGGACGAGGGGCGGTGGTACATCCGCGACCTGGGCTCGTCCAACGGCACGTTCGTCAACGGCGTGCGCGTGACGGGTCGGCGCGAGCTGAAGCCGGGCGACCAGGTGCGCACGGGCACGACGCTGCTCTTGTTCGGCAGCGAGCGCGGGCGCGCGGGCGCGCAGGTGCACGTGGCCAAGAAGGGCGAGATCGACATCAACGTCGAGCGCACGGTCGCGAGCAACGACGACTCGATGATCATGGCCGTGCCCGAGCCGAACCAGGCGGCGGTGTTTCAGTTGCGCGTGATTTACGAGCTGACCACGCTCATCGGCTCGGTGATGGACAAGGCGGACCTGCTCGAAAAGGTGATGGACGTCATCTTCGAGTATTTCCAGGCCGACCGCGGCTTCATCCTGCTGCGCGAGAAGCAGGACGCCGACCCCGAGGCCGCCGTCGTGCGCCTGCGCCACAACCCCGAGGCGCAGACCAGGCGCCAGAGCAACGGCAACGGCCGCAACGGCGGCAAGGTGCAGGACGCGAACGGCGAGCCCGTCGCCGTCAGCCGCACCATCGTGCGCTATGTCATGCAGAAGGGCGTCGGCGTGCTCTCGTCCAACGCCATGACCGACACGCGCTTCGCCAGCGGCGACAGCGTGCAGCACTACGGCATCCGCTCGGCCATCTGCGTGCCCATCAAGTTCCGCGACAAGCTCTACGGCGTGATCCAGCTCGACTCGCAGGTCGCCAACTACACCTACACCGAGGATCAGCTCACGCTGCTCACCGCCATCGGCGTGCAGACGGGCCTGGCGCTGGCCAACAACGAGCAGTACGAGGCGCGCCTCCAGTCCGAGCGCCTCGCCGCCATCGGCCAGACCGTGGCTTCGCTCAGCCACTCGATCAAGAACATCCTCCAGGGCATGCGCGGCGGCGCGGAGGTGGTCGAGCTCGGCCTGCGCAAGCAGAACATGAAGCTCATCCAGAGCGGCTGGGAGATCGTCGCGCGCAACCTCGAGCGCATCTACGAGCTGACGATGAACATGCTCACCTTCTCCAAGCAGCGCAAGCCCGAGCTGGAGATGATGCAGGTGCGCCCGACGCTCCAGGAAGTGGTCAACCTCGTGCAGAACCAGTACGAGAGCCAGAAGGTCGCGCTGATCACCGACTTCGCCGACGACCTGCCGCCGGTGCCGATCGACGCGGCGGGGATTCACCAGGCGGTGCTGAACCTGCTCAACAACGCGCTCGATGCGGTGGAGCCGGAGTCGGGCGTGGTGAGCCTGCGCGCCGAGTTCGATCCGGAGGCGAACGAACTGCTGATCGTCATCTCGGACAATGGCGAGGGCATGAGCGAGCAGATCCGGGCGCACCTGTTCGAGCCGTTCCACTCGACCAAGGGCATGCGCGGCACGGGCCTTGGCCTGGTGGTGACCAAGAAGATCGTCGACGAGCACGCCGGCACGATCGAGGTCGAATCGACCGAGAGCGAAGGCACCACGTTCACGCTTCGCCTGCCCGCCACGACCGACCACGCGACAACGTCGGCCGACACGCACGGGCCGTCGTGAATAGTTTCAAGTTTCAGAGCTTCAAGTTCCGGGTGCCGGCGAAGCCGGCATGTCTCCCCTCTCCCGCTGGGAAAGGGCAAGGGAGAGGGGATCAGCGACGACCCTGCGTCTCTATCGCGAAGGACACGCCCGGTCATCGGTCATCCCCTCACCCGCCTCGTTGGACGTTCTCACGCGAATGAGCCACATCTGCTCGGCACCCTCTCCCGGCGGGAGAGGGTTTCGGCCGGCGCATGTTGCATGCAATAATGGATCGGCTGCCGCGTTGAACAGGCAACTGTGTCCGCCGCCCATCCCGGAGCCGCCGCCATGCCTCTGGCCGCGCCGACGACCACCTCTCTCGCGCCGCTCGATCCCGACGCCTTCGGCCTGCCGGAGGCGCGCCACCTGCTGCGCCGCGCCGGGTTCGGCCCGGCGCCGGGCGAGGCGGAAGAGCTGGCTCGCCTCGGCTTGGATGAGGCGGTCGCTCGCGTGGTGGACTATCAGCGGATCGACGCTTCGGGCCTGCCCGAGCCGCCGGTCGATCCGGACGTGATGCATCCGCCCACGCCCGAGCAGCGCCGCGCCCTGCGCACCGCGCGCAAGCGCGACGACCAGGCGGCGATCGACGCATTCCGCAAAGAGCGCTTCGAGATGCGCTACGCCGACCGGCGCATGTTCGCCGACCTTCAGCGCTGGTGGCTCGATGTCATGATTCGCACGCCCCGGCCGCTGGAGGAACAGCTCGTTCTGCTCTGGCATTCACACTTCGCCACGCGCTACCGCGGCGTGCGCGACGCGTACCTGATGGCGCAGCAGAACGCCTCTTTCCGTGCCAATGCCAACGGCAGTTTCGCCGACCTCGCCGCGGGCATCGTGCGCGACCCCGCGATGATCCGTTTCCTCGACAACGACCGCAACCACCGCCGCGAGCCGAACGAGAACCTGGCGCGCGAGCTGATGGAGCTGTTCACCCTCGGCGAAGGCAACTACACCGAGCGCGACATCAAGGAAGCCGCCCGCGCGCTGACCGGCTATCACGCCTACGACAACGACTTCGTCTTTCGCCCGCGCGCCCACGACCACGGGCGCAAGACGATCCTCGGCGACCGCGACGGGTTCGACGGCGACCAGCTCGTGCGCCACCTGCTGCGCCAGCGCGCGTGCTGGCATTACGTCGCGTTCAAGCTCTATCGCCACTTCGTCGCCGACGTGGGCGACACGCCCGCCGATGTGCCGCGCGCCTACGAGCCGATCATCACCGCGCTGGCCGGCGTGGTGCGCGAGCACGGTTACGAGCTGCGCCCCGTGCTCAAGACGCTGTTCAAAAGCGCGCACTTCTACGACCCGCAGATCGTCGGCCGCAAGGTCAAAAGCCCCGCGGAACTCGCCGTCGGCACCGTGCGCATGTGCCGGACGCCGAAGCGCGAGCTGAACGTGATGAGCCGGACGATGCGCCTGATGGGTCAGGCGCTGTTCAACCCGCCGTCGGTCGCGGGGTGGGACACCGGCTCGATGTGGATCAACACCTCGACGCTCTTTGCGCGCCAGAACCTGTGCGCCTATCTCATCACCGGCCGCATGCCCGGCCGGCGCGGTGGAAACGTCACGCCGCGCGATTACGACCCCATGCGCCTGCTCCGTGACCCGGCGACGGGGGACACGTTGAGCGATCCCGAAACCGCCACGCACGCGCTGATCGACGCGCTGCTCGGCGATCACACGCCCGAAGCGCGCCGCGCGCCGCTCGTGAAGTTCATGCAGCAGCGCGGCGAGCGCGTGCGCCGCGAAGATGCCGCGCGCCTCCTGTTGCTGATCACCGCCATGCCGGAGTACCAGTTGTGTTAGCGGCCACAGCGAGCCGGCCCGTCCTCGGTCCGGATTGCTTGAATACCGGAGCGGCGCGCTGTTGGTTGATGGCGATGACCGGCTCGAGGACGAGCCGGCTCGCTGCACGAAAAAGGTAAACCCCATGCCCGACCACCTCTCCAACCAACCCACCTACACCCGCCGACGTTTCCTCCAGACCGGCCTGGCGATGATCTCCACCGTCGCCTCCGTCCCCGCCTTCCTCTCGCGCTCCGCCGGTGTGCTCGCGGCCGACACCGCGATGGACCTTTCCAGCAAGCCCGGCGTGCCCGACGACCGCGTGCTCGTGGTCGTCCAGCTCTCCGGTGGCAATGACGGGCTCAACACCGTCATCCCCTACGGCCTGCCGACCTATTACCGCCAGCGCCCCACCCTTGCCGTCCCCGACAACGCCGTGCTCCCGGTCGATACCGACACCGGCATCGGCCTGCACCCCGCGCTGCGCGACGTTTGGGAAATGGCCGGCGAAGGCATCGCCTCCATCGTCCAGGGCGTGGGCTATCCCAACCCCAACCGCTCGCACTTCGCGTCCATGGATGTCTGGCACACCGGCGACACCAACCCCACCGGCAGTAACCGCGGCCGCGGCTGGATCGGCCGCGCGCTGGACATCGCCAAACGCCAGCAGCCGGCTGACGAAAACGAAAACACCGAAGCGCACAACCTCGATTGCATCACCCTCGGCACCGAGGCGCCGCTCGCCACCCAGGGCAGGCACGTCAAGCCCATCGCGTTCCAGCGCCCCGAGCTGCTCAAGTGGACCGGCCGCGACATGGACCCGGCGCTCGGCGAAGCGTACGACGCGCTGCACGCCGGCGACGCGCCCGGGGACGGCCCGGACGATCCGCGCCGCTTCATCTTCCGCACCGCGCTCGATGCGCAGGTCGCTTCCGAGCGCGTGCGCCGCGCGGTGGCGCGCGACGCCAAGACGCGCTTCCCCCAGAACCCGCTCGCGAACCAGCTCCAGATGGTCGCGGCCATGATCGGCGCCGAGTTGCCGACGCGCGTCTACTACGTCGGCCTCGGTGGTTTCGACACGCACGCCAATCAACCCTGGCAGCATCAGCGTCTGCTCGAACAGTTCAGCAGCGCGATGCGCGCCTTCTATCGCGAGCTGCAAGCGACCGGCCACGACAAGCGCGTCGTCACCATGGCCTTCAGCGAGTTCGGCCGACGCGTCGCGCAGAACGGCTCGGGCGGCACCGACCACGGCACCGCCGGCCCGCTGTTCCTGTTCGGCGATGCGCCACGCGGCGGACTGCACGGCATGCACCCCACCCTCGACGAGCTCGACAACGGCGATCTGATCTACACCACCGACTTCCGCTCCATCTACCACGACCTGCTCACCGGCTGGATGAAGATCGACCCCCGCGCCGCCCTCGGCCAGCCCTACCCCGGCGCCGGCATCCTCCAGGCGTAAACGCCGCCTCCACATGCGCACGCACTTCAACTCCCCTCCCTTGAGGGAGGGGCAGGGGAGGGTGAAATGTTCACCGACCATGAGCGCCGATGCGCGTGCGGCTGGTATGCGTGGCGGTGATATGCGTGCCGATGACGCAAGGTATTCGTGCGCCCCACCCTCCCCCTGTTCCTCCCTTGAGGGAGGGGGGGGTTGAGCGTGTTTGTCGCGCGCTGCTTTTTGCGTGCCCCCGTTGCCCGCTCGCCGCCGATGGGCTTAAATGCGCCGATGCCCGAGCCCGACCGCGATCCCAACCTGCCCGTCGTCAAGCGCACCGCGCAATACGCGCTGCTCGCCGGCATCATCATCGCGCTGCTCAAGTTCGGCGTGTTCTGGCTGACCAACTCCGTCGCCGTGCTCAGCGACGCGCTCGAGTCGATCATCAACATCACCGCCGCCGGCGTGATGCTCTACACCATCCATTACAGCAATCGGCCCGCCGACCGCGAGCATCCCTATGGTCACGGCAAGATCGAGTTTCTCGCCGTCGGCCTCGAAGGCTGGCTTATCCTGCTCGCCGCGGTGGTCATCGCCTTTGAAGCGATCCGCCGCCTGTTCACCGCGCCCGAGTTGAACCTGGACACCGGCATCTGGCTGCTGGCGGGCGTCGGTGTGCTCGACGGCATCCTCGCCGCCTACGTCTGGCGCGCCGGCCGGCGCTATCAGAACGCGGTGCTTCAGGCCGACGGTAAACACCTGATCACCGACGTGGCCTCCACCGCCGGCGTCGTGGTCGGCCTGGTGCTGGTGCAGTGGACCGGCTGGCAGCGGCTCGACTCCTTCGTCGCCATCGTCATGGCCGCGCTCATCCTCGCCGCGAGCTGGCGGCTGCTCTGGCAGTCGTTCCACGGCCTCATGGACCACGCCGACCCCGAAGACGACCGCGCCATCATCGACATCCTCAACGACGAAGTCCGCGCCGGCCAGATCCACGGCTACCACAAGGTCCGCCACCGCCACACCGGCCCGTTCCACTGGGTCGACATGCACCTCCAGGTCGACGGCGACATGACCGTGACCGACGGCCACGAGCTCGCCTCGCGCATCGAGGGCCGCATCGAGCAGCGCCTCGGCCGCGCCAACGCCACCGCGCATCTCGAACCCTACGACCCGCAGCGCCATCCCCCCGCCGGCCCGTCCGCCGATCACCCCGAACC
>JBMCXL010000058.1:0-11636 GCA_048621015.1 Phycisphaeraceae bacterium | reverse complement strand
CGGCCACACTGCGAGCCTGTTTCCGAATTCGCCGGCGCTGAAAGTGCGCGATCGGTTGGTGGCGAACAACGCCGGCGACCAGGTCACGCCGCCGCCGCGCGTGACGATGACGTTTCCGCTGCTGAACGCGGCGCGCGAGATCAGCGTGTTGGTGACCGGCGCGAAGAAAGCGGCGGCGATCCAGCGCGTGGCGGCGCAGGTCGCGCAGGGGCGGAGCATTGATGAACAGCCGATCACGGGTGTGGAACCGGAGGACGGCGAGCTGACGTGGTATCTCGATGCCGCGGCGGCGGGCGAGCAGAGCGCCTGAGCAAAGCCCTCTCAACCCCCCTCCCTTGAGGGAGGGGCAGGGGGAGGGTGAGGCGTACGATCACCTGTGCATCACCATCACGCGCATCAGCGCTTGGGATTAGCGGGGTGCCACGCACACCATTATCACGCGCATCAGGGCTCATGGTTGCAGGTCGCCCCACCCTCCCCTGACCCCTCCCTCAAGGGAGGGGGGTGAGGCGTGCCAACCAACTCATGGCTATTCGCTCTGGCTCACCACCGCGCGATGGTGCGTCAGCACGAGGCGGATCTGCTCGTAAGGCACCTCGCCGTTCAGGTATTCATAGATCGGCCGCAACCGGTCGGCGGCGACGGCGCCCGCGGCTTCGACGATGCGCTGGTACAGCGCATCATCCACCCATCGCGCAATGCTCGCCGGCTTCTCGCGCTCGACATACTCCAGCAGGTAGCCGAAGACGGTGCTCGGCGCGCGGTCGATCGTGCGCACGATCTCATCGATGTCCGCGCCCTCGGCGAACATCGCCATCGCCTGCTCTTTGCGCGGGTTCGGCTTCTTCCCGCGCGGGCGCGGCTCGGGGGCGGGGGCTTGGCCGACCTGGTCGGTGGACAGGCCGCGCGCGTCGCACTGTTCGCGGATCGCGCTGAGAAAGGTCGTGCCGAAGGCGTCGAGCTTCTTTTCGCCGACGCCGCGGATATGCTGCATGCTCTGGAGTGATGTCGGCCGCACGCGCGCCAGCTCGCGCAGCGTGGCGTCGCCGAAGATGACGTAAGGCGGCACGCCGCGCTCCTGCGCCAACTCGCGCCGGATCCCGCGCAGGTGCTCGAACAGTTCGCGGTCGACGCCGGCCCATGCGTCCTCGTCGGCGCGGGTCTTGCGCGCGGCGGCCACCTGTGGGTCGATGAGCTGCACGGTGCGCTCGCCGCGCAGCACGTCGCGCGCGGCGGCGGTGAGGATGAGCGTGGGGTAATCGTCGCCGGTGCGCTGGAGCAGGCCGAGGTCCACCAGTTGATAGACGATGTGCTGGAGTTTTTTCTCCGGCATGTCGCGCAGCAGGCCATGGGTACTGAGCTGGTCGTGGCCGCGCTGCTTGATCTCCTGCATCTGCGAGCCGCGCAACACCTGCACGAGATAGCGCGCCCCGTACGGCCGACCGAGGCGATAGACGCAGGAAAGCACCTTCTGCGCGACGGTCACGCTGTCGGCCATGCCTTCGACTTCACCGAGGCAGACGTCGCAGGCGCCGCAGTTGTCGTGCTCGTACTCCTGCCCGAAGTAGCGCGACAGCGCGCGGTGCCGGCACTGGAGCGTGTTGCAGAAACGCTGCATCTGGCGCAGCAATTCGAGCTGCGGGGCAACGACGGCCTCGGGGTCGTCGGCTTCCTCGGCGCTTTTGCGCATCAGGCTTTCCCAGCGCATCACGTCGCTGCCGGAGTAGAGCAGCACGCACTCGGCTTCGAGCCCGTCGCGGCCCGCGCGGCCCGTTTCCTGTTGATAGTGCTCGACGGACTTGGGCATCGTCGCGTGCACGATGCAGCGCACGTTGCTGCGGTCGATGCCCATGCCGAAGGCGACGGTGGCGCAGACCACGTCGATGCGCTCGCCGGCGAAATCGTCCTGCACGCGCCGGCGCTCACCGTTGGCCATGCCCGCGTGATAGTGCGCGGCCCGGATGTCGTGAGCGCGCAGCGACTCCGCCATCGCCTCGGTGTCGTTGCGCGAGAGGCAATAGACGATGACCGCTTCGTTCGCATGACGCTGCACCGCTTCGAGCGTCTGGCGCGCGACGTCCTGCGCAGGCAGCACGCGATACACCAGGTTCGGCCGATCGAAGCGGCCGATGATGACGCGCGGCTCGCGCAGGCCGAGCTGCTCGACGATGTCCTGCTGCACGCGCTCGGTGGCGGTGGCGGTGTAGGCGTGCAGGCTCGCGCCGGGGAAGCGCTGCTTCAGAGCGGCGAGCTGGCGGTACTCGGGGCGGAAGTCGTGGCCCCACTGGCTGATGCAGTGCGCTTCGTCGATGGCGAAGCTGCGCACGCCGTACTGGTCGAGCAGATGAAGGAAGTGCTCGGTCAGCAGTCGTTCGGGCGTGACGAAGAGCAAACGCACGCGGTCTTCGCGCAGGTCCTGCCAGACCTGGCTGCGCTCGTCGGCGTCGAGGTTGCTGTGAATCGCGGCGGCGGGATAGCCCGCTTCGCGCAGGCCGTCCACTTGATCCTTCATCAGCGCGATGAGCGGGGAGACGACCACGTCGAGCCGATCGGCGACGATGGGCGGGATCTGATAGCACAGTGATTTTCCGCCGCCGGTGGGCAGGACCACGAGGGAGTCGCGCTGTTCGAGGCCGGCTTCGATCGCCTCCGCTTGAAGCGGGCGCAGGGCGTCGAAGCCCCAGTAGCGCTGGAGCGCCTCGGCGACGCGGCCGTCGAGCTGGGAGAGGTTGGTGACCGCGCTGGCGTCCACAGGGACAGGATAGCCGCTGGGGCGCGGCGATCAATGGTGGGTGGCCGCTTGCGGTTTAGCAGACGCACCGGCTTCCACAAAGTCCTGCTAAGCCGCAAGCGGCGGGGAGATCAGGCGATGTCGCGGCGCAGGTCGGCGAAGATCGCGGCGAGGTCGGCGAGTTGATAATGGGCGTTGAGCCCGCTGGGGTTGGGCAGCACCCATAGGCGGGCGTTTTCGAGCGGGACATCCTGCGCACCGACTTGTGCGTGTTTCCGGCCGAAGCCGGTGCGGTAGGCGGTGATGCCGACGATGGCGACGCAGCGCGGGGCGAAGCGGCGCACCTTTCGGCGCAACCGCTCGGCGCCTTGGCGCAGCTCATCATCGCTCAGTTCGTCGGCCCTTGCGGTGGCGCGCTCGACGAAGTTGGTGATGCCGCAGCCGACCTTGAGCAATTCGCGATCCTCGAATGGCGAAAGCTGGCGATCGGTGAAGCCCGCCCGGTGCAGCGCGGGCCAGAAGCGGTTGCCGGGGCGCGCGAAGTGGTGGCCGACGGCGGCGGAGTAGAGGCTCGGGTTGATGCCGACGAACAGCACGTCGAGATCGCGCGCGATCACATCGGGGATGCGCGTGTCCTTCGCGGCTTCGAGCTGTGCCCTGGTGGGTCGCCATTCGCGCGGGGGCATGGTGCGCTCATGGTAGCGGCGCGCAGCGTCAGGCGGTGTCCACCGCGGCCAGCGCCTTTTCGATGAACGGCCACATCAGGTCGCTGTAGAAGCGATGGCCGCCCTCACCGATGCCGTGCGCGAAGCGCTCCGGCACGCCCGCCGCCTCATAAATACGTTGCAGCGGCGCGATCGCGGGGGCGGCTTCCTCGGGCGGGCGCGTCGGATCGGTGCTGCCATGCACGCACATCAGCCAGCGCGGCGCGATCAGGCCCGCCACGTCCCACCCTTCACCGAAGCGCGTGATCCCCGGCACAGCATTGCACGGACAAAGCGGGAACGTGCCGCCTTCGGTTACCCACACCGTGTACGAACAGCTCGGCACGGCCACGGTCACGCGCGCATCGCACGCGGCGATGAACAACGTCGCCACGCCGCCGCCGGAGTTGCCCGTGACGAGGATGCGCTCGCTGTCGATGTTCAACTCGGCCAGCGCCCAGTCGATGATGCATTGCGCGTCCCACACGCGCTCGCCGATCGCGGTGCGGCCGGCGAGGAGGCAGTTGAACATGTGCAGGTGGCAGTCGTTGAGTGGGCGCGTCTTTTCGACGTTGCGAATGACGAATCCGTCAATGCCGCGCGTGGCGGGCGCGATGGCGACCATGCCGCGGCGCGCCGCCTGGAGCGCGACGTCGCGGTCTTCTTCCAGCATTTGCCGGCGCGCTGCTTCATCCTCGACGACGCCCGCATACATGCCGAACTTGCCGTGGCCGTGCGGCATGATCGCCAGCGGATGCGGGCCGGGGGTGTTCGGCTCCACGAGATGGAACGGCAGCCGCACGGTGGGCTCGACCTGGATGTAGCCCAGGCGGCGCGTGATCGGTTCGCCGGCGATGCGCTCCGGCTCGCCCAGCTCGACCGTGGGTGCGTGCGAGCCCACGTCCGCGGCGATCCGTTCCAGGCCGACCAGTTGGCGCAGCGCCGGCCGCGCGGTTTCGCGCCACGCCTCCAGGCGCGCCGGCTCGTCCACGGGACAGACATATGTCCGGTGCGCCGGCCCGTGCAGCGCGGCGAGATGCGCTGCCACGTCGGCGGGTTGTCGCGGGGGCGCGGCGCCGTCGTCGGCGTGAACCATGGCGGTGTCGTGTGCGAGGGTCAGCCCGACGTCATGGCCGCGTTTGCTTCCGTCGGCCTCGGGCCCTAGATTGATCGGCTCAACGAATCTGGAGGACGCCATTATGGCCATCGAAACGCTCTACGACAAGGACGGCTCCCTCGACGCGCTCACCGGCAAAACCGTCACCGTCATCGGTTACGGCAGCCAGGGCCACGCCCACGCCCAGAACCTGCGCGAGTCGGGCGTCAACGTCGTCGTCGCCAACCGCCGCGACTCGGCGAACGGCAAGCGCGCGATCGAGCACGGCTTCGACCCGCAGCCGGTCGACAAGGCCGTGGCGCAGGCCGACCTGATCATCATCACGCTCCCCGACGAGGTGCAGCCGGACGTCTGGAAGGACAAGATCGAGCCGAACCTCAAGCCCGGCGCGACCATCGGCGCCACGCACGGGTTCAACATCCACTTCAAGACGATCGTGCCGCCGAAGGACAACGACGTCATCATGGTCGCGCCCAAGGGCCCGGGCCACACGGTGCGCAGCGAGTTCGAGCGCGGCGGTGGTGTGCCGTGCCTGCTGGCGATCGAGCAGGATGCCACCGGCAAGGCGTTCGAGACCGCGATGGCGTGGGCGATCGGCATCGGCGGCGGCCGCGCGGGCATCCTCAAGACGACCTTCAAGGACGAGTGCGAGACGGACCTGTTCGGCGAGCAGACCGTTTTGTGCGGCGGCCTGTCGGAGCTCATCAAAAAGGGCTACGAGGTGCTCACCGAGGCGGGCTATCCGCCGGAGCTGGCCTACTTCGAGGTGTGTCACGAGCTGAAGCTCATCATCGACCTGGTCATCCGCGGCGGCCTGTCGTACATGCGCTACTCCATCAGCAACACCGCCGAGTTCGGCGACTACCACACCGGCCCGAAGATCATCGACGACGGCACCAAGCAGCGCATGCGCGAGGCCCTGGCCGACATCCAGTCGGGCACCTTCGCCAAGGCGTTCCGCGACGATTACGAGAACGGCTTCAAGTGGTTCTACGACCAGCGCAAGGCGCAGCGGGATCATCCCGTGGAGCAGGTCGGCAAGGAGCTGCGCGACATGATGCCGTGGATCGACCCGGTCAAGGTCGAGGATGTGGAGTAGGGGGCATCAGGGGAGCAGGCACACCGACGACAACCCATCGCCCCGTCCACAAGGGCGGGGTTTTTTATGCGCGGCGGGCGGTTGGTGTGATGCCGGCGACGCCCTACGATCGAAGGGGCGACGCCTCGGCCACGTTCGAAGCACATGAGGGAGCCCGGCCATGACGCGCAGCGCCGATACCACCGCGAAGTACACCAACGCGCTCGTTCACGAGACGAGCCCGTATCTTCTCCAGCACGCGCACAATCCCGTGGACTGGTATCCGTGGGGCGAGGCTGCGTTCGAGAAGGCGCGGCGCGAGGACAAGCCGGTCTTTCTGAGCGTCGGCTATTCGACGTGCTACTGGTGTCACGTCATGGAGCGGCAGGTGTTCGAGGACCCGGCGATCGCCGAGCGGATGAACGCGCGTGCGGTGAACATCAAGGTCGATCGTGAAGAGCGGCCGGATGTCGACGAAATCTACATGACCGCCACGCAGCTCATGACCGGCCACGGCGGCTGGCCGATGAGCGTGTTTCTCACGCCGCCGCGCGCCAAGGGGAACGACGATACGGGCTTGAAACCGTTCTGGGCCGGCACCTACATCCCGCCCACGCCGCAGCACGGCATGCCGGGCTTTCCACAAGTCATCGACGCCATCGCCGACGCCTGGCAGAACCGCCGCAACGACGTCATCGAGCAGGCCGATCGCATCGCCGAGGCGGTGCGCGAGCAGTTGCGCCACCGTGACACGTCCGGCCCGCTCGACGCCGACTTGGTCGGCCGCGCCGCCAGCACGCTGCTGCATCACTACGATGCGGCCAACGGCGGCTTCGGCGAAGCGCCCAAGTTTCCGCAGCCGGCCAACCTGCTTCTGCTCATGGCCGTGTGGCGCAACAACAGCGACGACGACCTGCGCGCTGCGCTGGCGCACACGCTCGACCGCATGGCGCGCGGCGGCATTTACGACCAGGTCGGCGGTGGGTTTCACCGCTACTCCACCGACGCCGAGTGGCTCGTGCCGCACTTCGAGAAGATGCTCTACGACAACGGCCAGCTCGTCGAAACGTACGCCGAAGCGTATGCGACGGGGCTCAGCGACAGCGACCGCGCCCTGCACGCGCGCATCGTGCGCGAGACGTGCGACTACGTCCTGCGCGAAATGACGGACACCAGCGGCGCCTTCTGGTCCGCGCAGGACGCCGAAGTGGACGGCCGCGAGGGCGGCAACTACATCTGGACGCGCCAGCAGGTCGAGGACGCCATCGACGATCCCGATCTGGCGCAGCTCGCCGTCAGAATGTACGGCCTCGACCACGGCACGAACTTCCGCGACCCGCACCACCCCGACGCCGAGCCCGCCAACGTCCTCCACCTGCCGCGCCCGTTGATCGACCTCGCGGAAGAAACCGGCCAGAGCGTGGAAGCGCTGGATGAAAAACGCCGGCAAATCAATGCGCAGCTCAAAACCGTGCGCGACCGGCGCAAGCAACCCGGCACCGACGAGAAAATCCTCGTTGAGTGGAACGGCATGATGATCGCCGGCCTCGCCCGCGCGGCGCGCATCCTCGACGCGCCGCAATATCGTGACGCCGCGCAGCGCGCCGTCGATGCGATCCTCCAGCACATGGCCGGCCACGGCGACGGTCTCTACCGCACCATGCGCCACGGCGAAGCGAAAATCCCTGCCTTTCTTACGGATTACGCTTTCTTCGTGCACGGCCTGATCGAGCTGCACCACGCGGCAGCCGACGAAACCGGCGACCGTTATCTCGATCTCGCCCGCCAATACACCCAGGCCGCCATCGACCGCTTCGCCGTGGATGCAGACGGTTCCGGGAACGGCGGCTATTACGACACGCTCGCCGATCAGGGCGACCTGTTCGTGCGCGTGCGCAGCACGCACGACGGGGTCATTCCCAGCGGCAACAGCCAGATGGTTCACAACCTGCTGGACCTGCATGAATTGACAGGCGAGCCGGCGTACCTGGAGCGCGCCGCGCGCGACCTGCGCAGCCGCGGGCAGATCCTCGATCGGCGCGGCGTGGCGCTGGTGCACATGCAGCACGCGCTGCTGCGCATGCTGGAGAAAGCGCCGCAGATGGTGGAGACGGGCCAGCGCGCCGCCGCGCCGCCGATGGAAGGGCCGGTGGCGGTCGAGGTCGAGCCGCGGCAAGTCGATCTGTCTTCGGGTGAAGCGACGCTGACGGTGACGCTGCGCATCGAGGCGGGCTATCACATCAACGCGGCCGAGCCGGGCGCACCGGACGTGGTGCCGACCGAGATCGCGTTGCGCGGCGGGCGCGGCCTGGCGCTGGAGGTGGCGTATCCCGACGGCGAGTCGCGCGCGTTCCCGTACGCCGAGCAGCCGCTGTCGGTGTATGAAGGCGAAACGGTGCTGAGCGCGACGCTGCGTCGCAGTGACGGAGTGACAGCGACGGGTACGCCGCGCCTGACGCTGCGCTACCAGGCGTGCACCGACAGCGCGTGCCTGGCGCCGCAGACGGTCGAACTGCCCGTCGAGATCGCGGGGCTCGACGGCGGGTAGTGACGCCGCGCGGTTGGTGGACTGGTCGCTTAAGCGACCAGTCCGGTCTGCCGCGTTATCATCCGGGCATGATCGACACACACTGTCACCTGACGTTTCCCGATCTCGCGTCGCGCGTGGACGAGGTGCTCGCCGCGGCGCGCGACGCGGGCGTGGACCGGATGATCACGGTCGGCACGACGCCGGACGACGCGCGCCGCGCCGCAACACTGGCGCAGCAGCACGATTCTGTGTATGCTACGGTCGGCCTGCATCCACACTACGTCGCGCAGATGTCCGGGCGTGACGCGTTGCGCGCCGCGATGCATGAGCTGGCGGCGCAGCCGCGCGTGGTGGCGCTGGGCGAGATGGGGCTGGATTATCACTACGATGATCCGCCGCGCGCCGCGCAGCAGCAGGCGTTTCGATGGCAGCTCGAAATCGCGGCGGAGCTGGCGGACCTGCCGATCATCATCCACAACCGCAAGGCGACCGACGACACGCTCGCGATGATCCGCGAGGAGGGGCTGCCGGGCGAGCGCTTCGTCTTTCACTGTTTCACCGGCGACGCGCGTGAGGTCGAGCAAATCCTCGGCATCGGCGCGATGGTCAGCTTCACCGGCATCGTCACGTTCAAGAACGCCGGCGACATCGCGGAAGCGTCCGACCGCGTGCCGATGGAGCGGTTGATGGTGGAGACGGATTCGCCCTATCTGACGCCGGCGCCGCATCGGAAGGTGCGGCCGAATGAGCCGCGCTATGTCGTGGATGTGGCGCGTTTTCTCGCGAAGCGGCGCGGGATGTCGATGGAAGCGTTCGTCGCGCAGGTCGACGCCAACGCGCAGCGGTTCTTTAACCTGTGATGAACGCGCAGCGGCCAAACCCTCTCCTTTCGGGAGAGGGTGCCGAGCAGAGGACGCCGATTCGCGTGAGAATGTCCAACGAGGCGGGTGAGGGAATTGCCGTCAACCGTGCGTTTCCCTCGCGAAGCAGACGCATGGTTGTCGCAGGCGCCCTCTCCCTTTCCCTCTCCCAGAGGGAGAGGGGATGCATGCCGGCGGTTCACGCCGCGCGGCGCTTCGTGACGGCGGCGCGGCGGGACAGACCCGCGCTGGCGAGGTAATCGCGCAGGCGGTGGCGGTCGATCGTGCTGGCGAATTCGTCGAAGCGCATGGCGTGACGCACCGGCACGGTGTTCGGCTCGTCCTCGTGCAGGCGCACGACGTGACCAGCGGCGCGGACGAGCGTGGGGGGCTGGCCCGGCAATATGGCGCGGATCTCGACGGCGCTGTCAGGCAGCAACGGCTCGTCCAACTCGAAGCGCATGCCGCTGAGGCTGACGTCGTAGATGTGGCCGGTCCAGTGGTAGGGCGTTTCGCCGACGAGGCGGACGCGCACGAGCGTGTACATGGCCGGCAGCTTCAGGCGCGGCTCGAGGCGCTGTTCGCGGGCGGTGCCGGTGCGCAGGCTCGGCGTGGGTTGATCCGGGCGCGGTTCGATGCCGTGGTGGTGGACAAGAGCAGACATGGACCCCTCATTTCTGGCTCATCAACGTGGTGTGATGCAGGTGGGATCGGTCAATCGTTACGGCCGCTTTAGCCCGTGCAGGCTGCACAACCGACAAAGGCGACATTTCCGTTGAAGCGCCGCGCGGTGCTGGGCCGATAAGAGCGACATGAGCCAGGCGACATCGGGCACGAGGGGCAAGCATCGGTCTGCGCCAGCCGGCGAGGGGGGCGGCGGGCCGCGCACGTTGCTGGTGGGCACGGCCGTGAGCGTGGCGCAACTGCATCACACATTATCGGTCGCAACGCCGCCGCCGCGCATCGTGGGTTGCCTGCTGCCGCGGCCAGCGGTGGAGGCGGCCACGCTTCCCTGTCCCGTGCTCGGGGCGATCGACGAGCTGGAAGCGCGGTTGCACGATGCCGCGCCCGTGGGGCAGGTGCTGGTGAGTCTGCCGCTGGCGATGACCGGGCAGGTGCGCGCGGTTGCGGGCGTGCTCGATCGATTGGGCGTGACCTGGCGGTTCATGCCGACGCTGGGCGATCAACTGGCGGGGCGCACCACGTCGCGCCTGACCGGCGCGCTGCCGACGCGCGGGCAGGGCGGCGCGCCGGCGCTGTTCGGCGCTGACAGCCCGATCGACCCGGCGCAACTGCTGGATCGCACACCCCGGCCGCTGCACGAGGACGCCATCCGCGCCTGTCTGCAGGATCGGACCGTGCTCATCACCGGCGCGGGCGGGTCGATCGGCTCGGAGCTGGCGCGCATCGTCAGCCGCTTCGCGCCGGCGCGGCTGCTGCTGGTGGAGCGCGGCGAGAATGCGCTCTTTGAGATCGATCGCGAGATCGGCCGGGTGTTTGCCGAGCTGCCGCGCCGCGCGATCCTGCATGACGTGACGCACCGCGCCGCGACGCACGAGCTGCTTGCCGAGCACAAGCCGGACGTGATCTTCCATGCCGCGGCGCACAAGCATGTGCCGATGATGGAGGACCACCCGGCGCACGCGGTGGAGAACAACTTCTACGGCACGCGCTCGATCGCGGACGCGGCCGCCGCTTGCGGGGCGGAGCGCTTCGTGATGATCTCGACCGACAAGGCGGTGAACCCTTCGTCGGTGATGGGCGCGACCAAGCGCCTCGCGGAGCTGTACGTGCAGGACCTGAACGCGCGCAGCACCACGGCGTTCGCGGCGGTGCGGTTCGGCAACGTGCTGGGCTCGGCGTGCAGCGTGCTGCCGATCTGGGCGGATCAACTTGCGCACGGCGGGCCGATCACGGTGACGCACCCGGAGATGACGCGCTACTTCATGACCATCCCCGAGGCGGCGGGCCTGGTGCTGCAGGCGGCGGCGATGGCGGCGGAGAGTTTCAAGTTTCAAGTTTCAAGTTTCAAGTTGCCGGAAGGCGCGGGCGAGATTGAAGGTGGCTCCGTGTTTCTGCTGGACATGGGCGAACCGGTGCGCATCGTGGACCTGGCGCATCGGTTCGTGCGCGCCCAGGGGTTGGAGCCGAACGTGGATGTGCGCATCGCGTTCACGGGCGCGCGGCCGGGGGAGAAGCTGTTCGAGTCGCTGGCGTATGACAGCGAGGATCTGACGCCGACCGCGCACGATTCGATTCACCGTTGGCGCACGCCGCAGCCGGACCCGGCGCGCATCGCGCAGATCGTGCGGACGTTCGATCGGCTGCGCGACCGCGCGGACGATCCGGCGCATCCGTGGCGCGGCGTGGGGCGGGAGACGATTCTCAGTGCGCTGCGCAGCGCGATTCCGGAAATGGTCGACGCCGTGGCGGGGTGAGCGCTGCACGGCACAGACACGAGGAGATCCCATGGAACAGAACACGCCCACACCCGATCAACAGCCCGCGCCCGAAGCGCCCGTCGAGGGCAGCGCCAGCGGCCGCGGGAAGGCGATCGCTTCACTGGTGCTCGGCATCGTCGGCGGCGTTGTGCGGCACGCCGGTGAACTTGATCTC
>JBMCXL010000057.1:0-11947 GCA_048621015.1 Phycisphaeraceae bacterium | reverse complement strand
GGGTGTCACCATCCGCGTCTTCATCGTCGGCGGACGCTTCGTCCGAAGCCAGCAGCGCATCACCTTCACCGTCACCACCGCCGTTCACTTGCGCTTCCTCGTCGGCGGCGGTTTCCGCGTCCGTGTCATCCTGCGCCTGCTGCTGCTTCTCGAATCGATCGGCACGGTAGCGCGGCACCTCCGCGAGCAGTTCGGGGAACCACGCCTGCTGCGCGGCGACGAACTGCTCGGCGCGGAGGCCGGCGGAAAGCTCGTCGAGTTGCGCTTCGGATACGGTCTCACCGAGCGCGGCGCGCAGTCGGCGATGCAGCTCGGCCTGACCGCCGGTGACCAGGTCGAACATCAGCCCCTTCACCGCCCAGACCAGATCGGCCGCGGCTTCGAGCTGCTCGTCGCTCAAGCCTTCGAGGTAATAAAGCTCGTGCGCGTCGGGCAGCATTTCATACGCGGCGGCGGCGCGCTCCGCTTCGCGCTTCGCCGCGAGGAGCGCGCGGCGTTCGGCGGGATTGTCCGCCGCATCGGGATCGAACGCGCGCGCCCCGGCGAGCAGCAGGCGCATCCACGGGTTGAGCTCCACGGGGTGGTCCGCGTTGGCGAACTCGGGCCACTCACCGACCGCATGCTCGGAGCGGCGCAGCGTGTACAGGTCCACCCCGGGCAGTTGGAAAAACGCCAGGCCCGGGTCCGCCGAGAGCGCGATCGTCTCGGTGTGACACTCGGCGCAGGACTGCTCGAACGGCAGGATGCGCATCGTGCGGCCGACGGCGTCGGGCTCGTGACACTGCGCGCAGTCGAAGGTCGCATTCCTGTCCTGAAAGTGCGCGCGGTGCGTTTCGTGGCTGAAACGGATGTCCGTGCGCTGCTCGTGCGGCCAGTTCGTGAACTCGGGGTGGCCGTCGGCGAACGAATCGAAAGTCTGCGTGTGACAGGCCTGGCACTGGCGATCGGTCATGGCGGCCAGATCGCGATGGGTGCCGCGATGCTCGCGATGGCACGTCGCACAAGCGAGCTCGCCTTCGGCGCTCCGGGGCACCGCGAACGGCGACAGACCGGCGGTTGCGCTGGCGCCGGCTCGCTCCTCGGCGCGCTGCGTGCGCTGTTCCATCTGCTCCGGTGGCATGCCGTGGGGAAAGAGCGCGAACTCGCCGAGGCCGGCACTGTCCTGGTGACAGTCCAGACAGCGCTGCGACTGCGACAGCGCGGCCGCGTCGTCCTTCGCGGTGGCGGCGTGATGAAGCATCGCGGCCATGCTCTCGCCTTCCGCCTGGTGACAGGCGGCGCAGCTCTGCTCCGTGTCCGCAAGGATCTGCGCATGATGTTGCGTGAGATCGCCCGGCGACATGACCTCGGTGGCCGCGCGGCCGGGTGAGAACATCGCCAGCGCGAGCGCGCCGAGCACCAGCGCGGTGGCGCAGAGGACGAAGATGCCGCGCTTGGCGCGGATGCTGCGCCGCGGTTGGCAGGGCGTAACCGGCCGGCAGCAACTGCCGTCGGGAAGCGGGCCGTCTTCGCACGGGCCGCCCTGCATGCGGGAGCGCGTGCATTGCCAGCGGTCGCCGCGCTTGATCGGCTCGCACTCGGCGGTGGTGTGACATCGGCCTTTGCTGTCGGGCCCGCGCATGCAGCGGTAGCCGGCGGCGGCGTGGCCGCAGACCCATTTCTGATTGGGCCGTTCGTACGGGCTGTGCTCGTGGTCGAACTGCTGAAGCTGCATGGCGTCACACTCCCCCACTGAACATGTGAGCCATCGCACCGTGCAGCGCGGCGGCGAGCAGCAAGCCGAACGTCAGACCGATGTGCACGAAAAGCCAGCCCTTCAGCGTCAGTTGCAGGGCGTGGTGGTAGTCCAGGTCGTCCTTGCGGCGCACCAGGTCGCGCAGTTCGTCCGCATACGTGCGCTCGTCGCTGGAAAGGTAAGCCTCCAGGTCGTTCAGCTCGGCCAGCAGCGTGTTGCGCGGGCGCTGGGACTGGACGAGGTGGAGAAGGAGATGGCGCGGCCGATCGAAAAAGCGCGCGAGGCGCTGCGTGTAGTAGTCGGCGATGGTGGTGGCGTCGGACTCGGCGACGGACGCGACGCAGAGGTCGCGCGCCCGCTCGGCGATCTGTCGGCGGTAGAGCGGGATGCGCTCGAAGATGACCTCCTCACCGCGCTGGGCGAGCAGGCGCGGAATCGTGCGCGACAGCGCCAGGCCGACGAGCCCGCTGCCGGCGACGACGATGTAGAGCAGCGCCAAGCTCACCTCGAACACGCCGTTGGGCAGGTGAAACCCGACCGGCGGGCTGTGGAAGGCGTGGGCGACGAACAGGACGACCGTGAGCAGGCCGATGTAGATGTGCCATTGCAGCCACGTCGCCGAGGAGAGCAGCGGCAGGAACGGGATCTTCTTGCGGCCGTTGTAGAGCGCGAGCACGAGCATCGCGCCCATCAGCAGCCAGCCGGTGGTGAACGCCGAGGCGATCAGCGCATCGTGCTGGGCGCGCACCAGCGCGAGCAGCGTCACGGCCGCGAGCGCAGTGAGCGCGAGGTTGCGCCATCGCCGAACAGCGAGCTTGCGGGTTGTGATCACGAGCGGGGGGATCTCTGCTTTCTCACGTTGGGTTGACGTCGGATCTCACATCACAGCGGCGCCGCGATCTCCCCGGGGCGGCGCGGCCAACATCACCGGTTCAGCCAGTCGGCCAGGGCGTCGAGGTCGCGCATGTCCACGCGGCGCAGCGCGTCGTGCGGACAGGCGCGCTGGCATGGTGGTTCGCTGCCGGGCTGCTCCTGGCCCATGTCGCACTTGGTTGCCTTGTTGATCGGAAGCTGCGTTTCCTGGTCGCGGATGAATTCGCCCTGCTCGTCGCGGATCTGGACCATGCGGATGTTGTCGTACGGGCACGACGCGGCGCACGTGCCGCAGCCGATGCAGGTGTTGTCGTTGATGACGATGTTGCCGGTGTCGGGATCGCGGTGGATGGCGCCGGTGGGGCAGCCGATCATACAGACCGGGTCGACGCAGTGCATGCAGGCGTTGGCGATCATGTGGCGGCCGTGCACGGGGCCGTGGCGCACGAAGCGCGGGTTGTTGTCGTGCGCTGCCGCGCAGGCGCGCACGCAGTCGTCGCAGCGCGTGCAGCGGTCGAGATCGATGATCATCGTCTGCGTGCCGTTGATGAACCGGTACACGCCGAGAAACTCGAGCATGCCGTCGTCGAGCTTGGATGGGTTGCGCAGCGGCGCGCGGCCGGTGTCGGGCGCGGCGCCGGCGGACGAATCGGCAGCGGAAACGGTCAGCGCGGTGGTGGTGGGCGCGGGCGCTTCGATCAGGGGCGGGAGGTCGGCCTCGTCGAGCGAAGGCAGGATGTGCTGGTACACGATCGGCGTGGGAATGCGCAGGACATCGACATAGCCCACGGCGCGCAGCGTGCGCTGCAGCGCCACCGCCTCGTCCGGCCGGCGCCAGTTGTGCGCCAGCTCTTCGAGGCCGTACACCTCGCCCTTGCCGAGATAGCTGAGTGTGCGCTCGCCGTTGCCGAATCGACAGCTCAGCCGCGCGAAGCCGGAGCGGATGAGCGTGAGGCCGTTGGGATAGTGGCGCTCCTGCGCGATGATCGGCTCTTGCGCCAGCGTCTGTTCGTGCGTCTGTTCGGAGCGCTGCTGAAAGGCGGCGTACCAGTCGAAGTTGCCGAAGGTTTCGAACGTGGTGTGATCGGCGACGGTGTTGAGCTGCTCCTCGGTGAGGTTCGCCATCAACGGCGTGCGGCGGAGGTGGATCTTGAGGCTGCGCTCGCGGTAGAGCTGGTGGATGTGATCCTGGAGCGCGTTGTCGCGGCGCATCAGGTCGCGCAGGCCCTGCCAGCGGATTTCGAGCAGCTTCGTGCCGCGCTCGGCGAAGACCGTGGCCGTACGCGGATTGCGCGCCAGCGCCGCCAGCTCGCCGAAGAATTCGCCGGCCGCGATGCGCGTCGTGTGGTAGCTGTCCAGCACGCCGGGGACGTCCTGGAGGAAGATGCGCGTGCGGCCTTGTTGATCGCGGCGCTGCGCGACGGCCTGGTCATGTTGCGCCGTGCCGTAGCGGCGCACTTCGGGCTGATCGGGATTGGTCCAGAGCTGCGCGATCGCGCGCAACAGACCCTTGCGCTGTGGCTCGCGTCGGCCGAGCATCGACGCGGGCAGGCCTTCGAGGCTGACACGCACGGCGCCTTCGAGAATGAGAAAGGCGGAGTTGCCGTAGTCGCCCTCGCGCACGACGATGTCGCCTTCGTCGCAGTGGACCAGCCGCGTGTCGTTCTGGAGTATCCCGCGCAGCGGTGTCGAGGACGGAAAGCGCTGCGGGTCCATGCGGCTGAACGGGGGAATCTCGAGCAGCGCATCGACGTCGCGCCCGGTCATGTCCGGGTCGAACGGGACCTGCCAACGGTGCGGCCGTTGAATCTGGAGTGGCGTCGTCGTCGCCATCGCGATCGTCTTTCGTGCTCGAACGTGTCATCCGATCGGCGGCGCGACCATCCCGCGCTCACACCCTCGATCAACCGCGACGTCCGGTCACGGCCGAAGCGGCTCGCCCTTGTACTCGGACGGGTTGGGCAGCATCGGGTCCAGCGCTTCCAGGTCCGCGCCGTCGGCGGTCTCGGCGAAGGCGCGGGCGGCCTCGCCCGTCTGGTCCGCCGCGGCCGTCAACGGCTCGCGGTTGTTCAGCTTCAGCGCCGGCTCGTAACCCGCCTCGACCGCCGCGTCGACGTGCTCGTTGGACACCAGTTCCTGGATCTCTTTCAGCCGCTTGCGCGCCTTGTCGACGCGCTGCGCCATCGCGACGGCGTAATCGGCGCGCTCGGTCGCCTCGGCCAGGGCGCGCAGGCTGTATTCCAGATCGACCATCGCGCCGACCACGTACATCAGGCGCAGCCGCTCGGCCGAGTTCTCGGCGTTGTGCTCCTGGTTGGTCCGGGCGAAGTTGTGGCGCACCATGCCCTGCGACCACGCGACGAGCTCGAAATTGTCGCTGCCGGCCTGGTGGCCGCCGGTGTTGACCAGCTTCTCGTTCGGCACGGTGTGGCAGTTGTAGCAGTTCTGCGCGACGGCGTAGAGATTGGAAGGATGGCGCATGCCGTTGTCGATGCTCTGCTCGATGCGCTGCGCGCGATGCTCGGGGGTTTCCTCTTCCTTGGTCACGCCTTCGCCGCCGAAGTCGTTGTGGATGTCCATCCAGTCCTCCGCCGGCCCGTGACACGATTCGCAGGAGACACCGGAGATGGGTCGGATGCGGCCTTCGACTTCCTGCCGGGTGTAGTGGCACTGGAGACAGACGTCGCCGCGCTTGACGCTGCGCACGCCCATGGCCTCGGCGATCTCGCGCGCCTCGTCCTTGCGGTGCAGGGTGGCCCAGGTCTGGAAGTGCGGCGTCTGCTTCCACGATTCGACGGCGGGCGCGTGACACTCGGCGCACGATTCGGAGCCGACGACCTTGGCCGGGTCATGCTCGACGCCGGCGAAGTGGGCGGTGGCGAGCGTGTCGGCGGTGACGGCGGTGACGATGGGCATCTCGCCCGCGGCGTCGGCCGTGGAGATGCGCGGCAGCACCACGAGCGCGCCAAGCGCGAACATCAGCGCGACCGCCGCCGCGCCGCCGACCCGAACCGTTTGCCTGAGATTCACCCGTCGCTTGTTCATCAAACACTCCTTGTTACACACCGAGCTGCCAACACGCTCACGCATCGAGCGCGAGCGCGCCGTCGGGCTTGCCGACACACGGCAGGCATGAGCCGTTCTCCGGCTCGACGCCCGTTTCCTTGGGATACTTCACTTTGCCGGACTTGATCGCGGTCAGACACGTGCCGCAGTTGCCCGCCCGACAGCCCCAGTCGATGGCGATGCCGTTCGCCTCGGCGAGATCGAGAATCGAGTCGTACGAATCCGACCACGTCACCGTCTTGTCCGAGCGGGCGAAGGTGACTTCCACGCCCGCTTCGGTCGCTTCCTGCGTCGCGGGCTCGGGCTCGGGCGCGACTTTCTTGATGCTCGCCGGGCCGAACGCTTCGTAATGCACGCGCTGCTCCGGCACGCCCCACTCTTCCAGGCCGTTGACCAGGTCGCTCATCATCGGCGCGGGACCGCAGATGTAGAAATCGTAGTTGTTGGAAGGCAGCAGACGCTGGAGCAGGTCCATCGAGACGCGTTCGGCGTGGTGATAGTCGCGGCCCTCGATGTCGTCGTCGGTGGGATCGGAGTAGCAGATATGCAGGTTGACGTTGTGGCCCTCGGCGGCGAGCGCTTCGAGGCGCTGCTTGAACGCGTGCTCGCGCTGGTTGCGCACGCCGTAGAAGAACCACGTCTCGCGCGGCGAGCCGGTGGAGACGATCGTCTCGAGCATGCTGAAGATCGGCGTGACGCCGATGCCGCCGGCGATGAGCACGACCGGCGTCTCGCGCGTCGTGTCGAGACAGAAGCTGCCGTGCGGCGCTTTGACGTCGAGGATGTCGCCCGGCTCGACGCGGTCGTTGAAGTGGCTCGACGCCAGGCCCGGCGGCGCGTCCGGCTTGTCGCGCGGCGGGGCGATGCGCTTGATCGTCACGCGATACTCATCTTCGCGCGGCGCCTCGGACAACGAGTAGCAGCGCACCACCGGCCGATCGCGCCCCGGCACGTGCAACTGGAACGTCAGGTACTGCCCCGGCTGGAAGGTCGGCAGCGGCCGCTGGTCGTGCGGCACGAGATGGAACGAATGCACGTTGTCGGCCTCGCACACCTTCTGCGCGACCTCGAACTTGCGGCTGCCTTCCCACGCCTGCTCCGCCTCGGCCGCGGCCAGACGGCGCCGCCGCGCGGCGGCGATGCGCGCCTGAAGCAGGTCCAGCTCCAAGCGGTCCTTGCGGCCTTCCGCGAGGTTGCGGCGCACCGAGCCGGCCACCGCCACGAGCAGCTGCGCGCCCACACCGACGCACAGGGCCAAGCCCAGCCAAAGGCCTGCCCCCTCAACGGCTGCCCGCAAGTCCATACAGTCCACTCCAGCGGTTGGTGCTACCAGCCGATCACCGGCCAACGATCACGCAGACGAACCCCACATGGCGATCGGCACACGCAGCCTTGAACATGAATCGGTCATCAGCACCGATTGTCGCCATTCTGACACACGCCCGCTGACGTGTCCACCCGCGCAGGCCGCGCTGCATCGAACGGATTCGACGTGTGCTGTGCTTGTAAAACTGTTTCATTCGTAACAGCCCGGCCCCAACGGGGGCGCGGTGCAGCATGGAAACCTTTGGGCGCCGGCAAGGTGTTCGGGCGCCGCCGCGCCCCCGTTGGGGCCGGGCTATATGTGAAGGCGCAAACGGGACAGAATGGAGCGCGACGGGGGCGCACATGCCAGCAAATCCGCGACTCACACCTCACAAAGCCACAAAGATGCAACTGCGTCTCAATAATTGGCGAAACGCGCGCTCACAGCGCGCAAGCAGCGTTCACGCGGTGCGCGGCTTGCCGCCCGGCACCGCCGATTCGTCGCGCGCCCGCGAGGCCGTTTCGTCCGCCTGAACGCTCAGCCACATGCGCTGCGGCAGCAGGCCGATGCCCATGATCGCGAGCTGACTGACGACGAACGCGAACAGCCAGAACATGGCCGAGTCCATGAAGCCGTAGGAGTGCAGCCCCACGCCGAGCATGTTCGTGCCGAACCACGACCAGCTCGTGATGATGTTGCCGCCGACGGCGAGCACGGCCATGCCGCGCTGCTGGATCATCCCGCCCCAGCGCGCGTGCAGGATCAGCGCGTTCATCAGCACGATCAGCGCCGCGCCGTTCTCCTTCGGGTCCCAGCCCCAGAACCGGCCCCACGACACGTCCGCCCAGATGCCGCCCAGCACCGTGCCGACGAAGCTGAACAGCAGCGCGAAGCACACCACGCCATAGATCGCCTGCCCCAGGCTGCGCCGCTCCGCTTTGCGCAGGCGCGGCGTGAAGATGCCGAGGATGATGAACAGAATCCCGAGCAGGCCGGCGAAGAACGTCGCCGAATAACCGATCGTGATCGCCGTGACATGCGTGGCGAGCCAGAAGTTGGTGTCCAGCACCGCCTGCATCATCTGCATCGTGTCGCCGTCGCCGCCGAGGTGGTGCGCCACCAGCAGCGTCAGGAAGCCGATGACGGCTGCGCACACCACGCCCGTCGCGTCGCGCCGCACGTATTCCAGGAACAGGCCGATCAGCACGCAACCCCAGCCGATGAACACCGCCGACGAATAAAGATTCGTCACCGGCGGCCGGCCCTGAAGGTAGATGCGCGCCGCGATCCCGAACGTGTGCACCAGCAGGATCAGCACCACCAGCGCCACCGCGCCGCGGCGCTGCGGCGCGGACCAGCCGAGCCACGAGCCGCACGCGAGCAGGAACGCGAACACGTACAGGATCGATGCGTAATAGAACGGCTGGAAACGGTTGAAGAACACCTCGAACCCGCCGCGGCGCACATCGCCCGGCACCAGGCTGTCCAGCGCGTCGCGGTATTCCGTGAGCGCCGCGTTGAACGGCTCGGGCTCGCCCTGCCGATAGGTGCGGAACATCTGCGGGTAGGCCTGCGCCGCGGGATGGTCCGGCGCCGCCTGCGCGACGTCCGGCAGTTGTTGCCAGGTTTCGTCCGCATGGCGCGGCGGCACGAGATACGGCGCCTGGTGGCGCGCCAGCCGCTGGTAATGATCGACGCGGCCGTAAAGCTCGAGCACCGCGCGCTGGAACGGGTTGCGCCGGCGCGCCTGGACGTCATTGGCGCGGCGCGCCTGGTCGACCAGCTCCTGACCGTGCGCCGCCAGCTCGTTGAAGCTGAACCGCTTGCGATCGCTCGCCGCCTGATCGAGCAGCGCCAGCACGCCGGGATGATCGATGCGGAACACCTCGTCGTCGTGCACGCCTTCGACGCCGGCCATCACATCGATGAGCCAACGGATCGCCGGCAGCTTCTCCTCGCCGCGCTGCAGCGTCTGCCGACCGCTGAACGCCAGCAGGTTCATGCGCGCCACCGTGTCCAACGGCTTGACGCGGCCGTCCGCCGACACGGGCAGGCGCTTCAGCGCCGCCAGGTCGTACGGCCCCTCGTGCGTCGTCGGCATCATCGGGCGCGCCAGGATGGCCGCGCCGATCAACAGCACCAGCCACGGAAACAGTCGCGTCATGACGCTATTCATCGCGCTGTGCTCCGCATGAATCGCACCAGGTGCTGGCCGAAGTGCAGCAACATGCCGCCGCCCACCAGCACGCACGAGGCGTAAGGCACCCACCATGCCGGGTTGTTCACCACCTGGAGCACCGTGCCGCTGTCATTGGGCAGGTACGCCGACTGGTAGAACGTTTCCCCGTTGTAGTGCAGCGGGTGGTTCATGTAGATCAGCACCTCGCGGTCTTCGTTCTGCGACGGATCCATCAGGCGCACGCGGCTGGAAAAATTGCGCGGCTTCTCGGTGCCCGTGAACCTGTCGTGGCGGAAGTCAATCAGGTGCATCGTGTACGGCTTGTAGGTGCGCTCGAAGCGCAGGCCGATGTCATAAGTCTTGCCCTCGACCTCGACCTGCTGCGGCGCCTCGAGCCAGAGCGAGAGAAGCCACGTGCCGAGCGTCTCGCCGTCGCGGACGAGCGTGACGTAGGCGGAAGGCAGGTTCACCTCGCTGTCGACGCCCGCGGCCGGCGCGGCGGCTTCGGCGATGACCCGGCGTCCGCGGCCGCGCGTGGCGCGGGTGCGCGGTTCGCCCTCACCTTCCAGCGTGAACAGCCGGGAGTTGACCATCCACTGCTCCACGCGCACCTCGAACGGCAGTTGCGCGTGATCGACGACCCCTTCGCGCTCGAGCATCCCCTCCGGCACGACCGTGACCTGATCGTACTGCGAATCCGAGCGATCGATCACGTACAACTCCGCGCTGCGGATGTCCTCGGTGTAGTTGCTCGATGCGCCTTCGGGGATGGTCATCCGCCCTTCCTCGGCGAGCAGCGCGGTGGCCATCTCGCTGAGCAGCAGCAGAATCAGGCCGAAGTGAATGACCAGCACCCCCACGCGGCGCCGTGAGAGCTTGAAGCGCAGCGTATGAGCGGCCACGAGGTTGAGCAGCAGCAGCCCGCCGATCACGAACCCGCCGGGAAACGGCACGCTCACGTTCAGCCATGTCACATCCCACGGCACGAGCAGTCGCAGGTCGATCCACGCCACCGCGCTGCGGAAGTAGCGGTCGACGATGACCCACGTGCCGTCCTCGGCCTGCGCGAGCGTGCCGGTGAAGATGAGAAACATCGCCGCGACGAACAGCGCCACCGTCAGCTTCAGCGACGCCAGCGGCGTGACGAGGATCTTGAGCCGATCGCTCACTGCGACTCTCCAAACGCCACGGAAGCGAGGAACGAACGGAAACCATCCTCGTGCGCGCCGACCGCGTCCGCCGAGCCGGTCATCTTGAAGAACCACGTGATCTCGCCGCGCTGCGTCCACGCCGCGAGCGTGCGCTGTGCCTCGGCGTCATCGCCGGCGCCGGTGAAGTCGACCAGCGTCGCGCGGGCGTCGGCGAGTTCGATCGTTTCCGGCGCGGCGTCGCGCACCTGCTCGATCGGCGGCAGACCGATCTGGCGACGCCACCGGTTGATGTTCGCCAGCGCCCCGCCCGCTTCGCCCGGCAGCGGCACGACCGAAACGCGCGCCGGCGGTGAGCCGTCCCCGGCCGGGACGTGAAACAGCGCCGTCAGCATCGGCGGCGCGTTCGCCGCGCGATGCCACGAATCGGGCACCGCCCACCGCGGCGCGGCGCCGGTCGACTCGCCCGGCATTTCCGCCGACATCGCCGCGCTGTCGGACGGCGGCGCCTGCGCATCCTCGCCGCGCCAACGGAACGAACGCACAAAGGCAAGCATCGCCTCACGATGCGGCGCCAGTTGCGGCGCCGGCGCGGTGCTCTTGACAAACCACGTCCGCTGCGGCGTGCGCACCACCGCGACGAGCATGCGCGTCGCGGGGCCGTCCCCCGTCGTCGGCCCGGTCATGTCGAACAGCACGCCGCGCGTGTTCTCGCTCTGAAACGTGACCGTCGACTCGACACTGTCGGCCGATTCGAGCGGTTCGAGCCCGATCTGGCCGCGCCAGCGATTGAGGTTCGCCAGCAGCCCGCCGCCGTCACCGGGCAGACTCGACACGGCGACCTCCACCGGCTCGGAAGTCGACGCGTCGGACGTGTCCGCCGCCGAAGCGCGGAACGTCACCACGCGAAAGCGATTCGGATTCGCGACCTGCTCCCAGCCGGCGGGCAGCTCCCACGCCACCGGCAGCCGATCCGGGTCCACCTGCCGCCCCGGCACGGCCTGGTCGTTGGACATGTCGCTGTCCGCGCCCGGGTCCGAGGCCATCGGCGCGGCCACGCGGCTTGTGGTAGGCGGCGCTTCGCTTTGCCGGGCCACGCGGTACGTGCGCACCGCGTCCTCCTCGCAGGCGCTCAGCGCGACGGTGGCGACCAGCAGCAGCAACGGAGGATGACAACGGAAACGGGAGCTTGAACGCATGCCGTCCTTGCGGAATCGAATCAGCGGGGTCGGCACACGCCACACGTGTGCAAGCCTTCGCCGCAAACAGAACGCTCCGGTCCATTCTGCCACAGCGAGCGCGGCACTATATCAGAACGCGCTGCGCCCTGACAAGCACTGCCGGCGCTGATGGAAATACTCGTCGCGGGTCACTTTACATTTGCGTCGTGGTGGGTGGGGCGCAGGCCGAAGGCCGTGCCTCGAATGAGGCGTGGAAACCGGGCTGAACTGTGCTTCGAGCCAATTTCACCGCCGCGCTGCACCACGATGATCGCGCACGCGATCATCAACTCCCCTCCCTCGCAGCTCACCTCCCGACACTTTTCCCGGCGCCGGCGCAGCCGGCGCATGCCCCCTCTCCCCTCGGGAGAGGGCTGGGGTGAGGGGATCGACAGCGACCATGGACTGCTGCACCGCGAG
>JBMCXL010000056.1:0-12071 GCA_048621015.1 Phycisphaeraceae bacterium | reverse complement strand
TGTCGAAAGAATGACCGATGACGAAGCCGGCCCGCCGCTTGCGGCTTCGCGCGGCGCCGGAACACCGGGCGATCCCGCGAAGCCGCAAGCGGCGGAAGCACCAGCCGGCGGCCCGGCCAGTTGTCATGCATCATTCGTCATTGGTTATTCGTCATTCGTCACTCGACGTTTCTCCTGTTCAATCCATGTACGGCTCGCCCATGCGCAGCGTTTCGTCCAGGAAGCTTTCGCCACGCGGCGCTGCATTGGCCGAGCCTTGTTCGAGCACGATCAGCACGCGCTTGTCGCGGCCGGGCAGGTCGAAGCGCTCCGCCACGCCGCGAAAGCCCGAGGCGCGCGCTTCGAGCTGCGCCTCGTATTCCAGCACGCCGGCGCCAAACTCGCCAATGCGGATCGCGAATGCGCCGTCCGCGCCGGTGGCCTGCGGGTCGAGGCGTTTGGTCGAAAGGCGCTGCGGATCGAGGATCAGGTACAGGTTTGCGCCGGCGACGCCAGGCCGCTCCAGTCGCGGATCGTCGGCGTCCACAATGAAGATCGCCGAAGTCGCGCCCTCCACCGCCTTGCCCCGAAGCTGATACGCCGAGCAACCGGCCAGCGGCGCGATCAGCAGCGCCAGCGCGAGCCACCGTTTCACGCCACGACTCGCATCACTCATCCCGCGCGCCGCTTTCCAAGCAAGTGAGAACAAAGTGTCCACGCCTTTGGCTTACACGCCGAGCCTCCGGTCCGGCGTGAGACGGTTTTACGCGCTGTCCGGCTTGAGCTGTTCGACCTGCGGCAGGTCTTTGAGGCTCGACAGGCCGAACACTTCCAGGAACGTCTTGGTCGTGCCGTAGAGCATCGGTCGGCCGATCTCTTCGGCGCGGCCGACGATCTTGATCAGGTGGCGTTCCATGAGGCTGCGGATCACCTCGCCGGAGGCCGCGCCGCGGATCGCCTCGATCTCGGCGCGCAGCACGGGCTGCTTGTACGCGATGATCGCCAGCGTCTCCAGCGCCGCGGGGCTGAGCTTGGTTTCGCTGCGCTTCTGGTGCAGCGCCTCGAGCACGTCGCTGTACTCGGGCAGGGTCATCACCTTCCACCCGCCGGCGACCTGCTCGATGCGGAAGCTGCGGCCGGTTTTTTCGTAGTCGGCGTTGAGCGTTTCGATCGCGTCGGTGATCGCCTTGGCGCCGACCCCGCCCAGCACTTCCGCCAGCTTCGCCGCGGGCAGCGCCCGGTCGCTGGTCAGCAGCGCCGCCTCGACGCGCGCCGGCAGGTCCGCCGGCGGCGCGTTCGTCTCCGCGTCGGTTGTCTGTGAGGTTTCACTCATCACGTGCATTGTACGCCAAGGAACGCCTGAATGGTTGTCACAGCCGGCCCGGGGCTGCGAGAGCCTCTCCCGGCGGGCGCGGGATTGCGTGCCGGCTGCGCCGGTGATGGTCAAGGCACCCAACAGGCATCGCCGATGTATCCCATCACCCCGGCGATGGAACTCTCGCCCGATGTCCCGGTGGTGGGTACCATGGTGTCCGTCGGCGCGAAGCTGTTCCCTCCGCGCTCTACCCTCCCCCCCGTAGACAGGCTGAACTGGCCGATGGCAGGATCTGGCGACAACCCGCGCGAGCCGGAGGGCTACCGCCGCCGACCCGCCGGTGACGGTGAGACCTACGAACTGGCCCACGCCGCCGATCGGCCGCAGCAGTCGGGCTACCGCGGCGGCGCGGTCCGCCGCGCGGCCGCCGCGGTGGGGGGCATGCCCGACCAGTACCAGTACCAGGGCCACTACCAGACCAGCGTCGGCTCGCCCGCCGCGGCGACCACCACCGCCCCGCCGCGCGAGGCCGACCCCGCCAAGAAAAAGCAGAGCGTGCTGACCAGCCCGCCTCGGCGGCGCGGCCTGCTCGCCGCGTGGCTGGTCATGCTCGTGTGCCTGGTCGTCGCCGCGATCCCCATGATCGTGGACCTGACCCGGCCGGCCGTGTTCCACCCCGCCGAGGCCCGGGCGCTGGTCACGGCAACGGAAACCTGGCAGCGGCAGGCGGTCTTGAGCTACGAGAGATGGTGGTCGCTGGAGACGGTGGAGTCGCTGATCCCCTACTACGACGGCCGGCGGCGCCTCGATGCCACGCCCGGGGCGACGTGGATGCACCTGCTGGCGTTCCAGGTGCTGCCCGCCGGGCCGAACGCCACGCCGACCGACGCGATCATTCTCGCCGGCCGGGCGGTGTCGGTCGTGTGCGGGCTGCTGACGGTCGCGGCGGTGTTCTGGATCGGCATCTGCATCGGCAGCCTGCGCACGGCGACGCTGGCGGCCCTGGTGGCCGCGGCCCACCCGCTGCTGCTCTACTACAGCCGACTGGCCGGGCCGGAGATGCCGCAACTGGCGCTGGCGACGCTGACGGTCGCGGCGGCGGTGTGGGCGATTCGGCCGCTGAAGATGCCCGGCTCGCGGCTGCGGCAGGCGGCGGGGTGGGTGCTGTGTGGCCTGTGCCTGGGCATGGCGATCCTCACCGGCGGGGCGGGGCTGCTGCCGTTCATCCTCGTGCCGGTCATCTTCATCTTCGCGCTCTATCCGAATCGGCTGGGGCACCTGATGGGGCTGGTGGCGGCGGTGTTCCTCGCGGCGCTGCTGACCACGCCCTGGGCCCTGTACACCCACGAGCAGGATGCGGCGACGTGGCAGGCGTGGATCCAGTCGCTGGTGCCCACGTACGTGCACGAGCCGGCGCTGCTGGACGATATCGCGATGGATCGGCTGTGGCTGCTGCTGCTGGCGACGCTGCCGTGGACGGCGTGGCTGGCGGCGGGGCTGCTGCAGCCGTTCAGCACGTCGTCGGCGGGTTCGCGGCTGCGGATGTTCCTGGGGTGGGTGTGGTTCGTGCCGGTGGCGCTGCTGGGGATCCTCGCGCCGGGGCAGGGCCTGCCGCGCGAGATGCTGGTGGTGGTGCCGGCCGCGGCGCTGCTGGCGGGGCAGGTGATCCGGCAATACTCGGACCTGTCCGATGAAGGGCGGCACGCGCGGATTTGGCGGCTGCTGCGCTGGCCGCACTGTTTCGTGCTGATGTTCGCGTCGGTGGCGATCCCGCTGGTGGGCGAGCTTCAGGCCGGGATGGAGCGGGCCGGGTGGCTGAGCGGGCCGGTGTCGGCCGAGATGGGGATGGGCTACTGGATCGGCCTGGGCGCGGTGCTCCTGGGGATCGTGCTGCTGTCGATGCGTTTCGCGGAGCGTCAGCATCCGGGGCGGACGGTGGCGTGCTGGGCGGTGTGGGTGGTGGTGGCGGTGTCGATGGTGGCGATGCCGGTGGCGCGGGGGCCGCTGGCGCGGACGGAGCTGGAGGAGGTGGGGCGCGTGGTGGAGCGGGCGACCTCGGGGGCGCCGCTGTACTGGCTGGTGTCGGCCGACGACGGGGCGCAGCCGGCCGACCCACGGCTGGTGCTGTACAGCCGGCGGCGGTTGATGCCGATGGACGCGGAGCGGCTGGCGGAGATGGGCCGGGAGCCCCGGTACTACGTGGTCGCCGACGCGGACCACGCCCTGGAAGCGCCGCTGGAGCCGATGCATCGGTTCGACGCGGCGGGACTGACGCTGTGGCGCGCGGTGCCGGCCGTCGAACCCGCGGCGGAAGCGGAAGAGAAGGACGCGGTGGAAGACGCGGAAGAGACGGAAGCCGCGCCGGACGCGGAAACGGCGGAAGGCGCGGAAGCGGGGGAGTGAGGCACATCGTCGGCGCGAGGCGCGCCCGGGTGGGCTGGTCGTTTAAGCGACCGGTCCGCGGCCCGTACAATCGTTTTTATGCCGGACGTGCTGCGCATCATCGACGCCAACGCGAACCGAGCGCGCGAAGCGCTGCGCGTGATGGAGGAGGCGGCGCGGTTCGTGCTCGATGACGCGCCGCTGACGGGCGCGTTGAAGGCGTTGCGTCACGATCTGGCCGCGGCGCTGGCGGGGCTGGACGGCCTGGAAGCGGCGCGCGACACGCCGGGGGATGTGGGCACGCACCTGTCCACGCCGCGCGAGGCGCAGCGCGAGTCGGTGGCGCAGGTGACGATCGCCGCGGGCAAGCGGTTGAGCGAGGCGCTGCGCGCGATGGAGGAGTATGGCAAGGCGGTGGATGGCGCGTTCGCCGGCCGCGTCGAGTCGTTGCGCTATCGCGGCTATGACCTGGAGCATCAACTCAACCTGGCGCTCGGCAGCGGGGCGCGCAGACAGTGGCGGGTGTGCGTGCTGATCAGCGAATCGCTTTGCGCGCACCATCACTGGCTCGACGTGGCGCGGGCGTGCATCGACGGCGGGGCGGATTGCGTCCAGTTGCGCGAGAAAGAGATCGATGCGGGCGAATTGCTCGAGCGCACGCGGCGTCTGGTGGAGTTGGCGAGGCCGCGCGGGGTGAGCGTGATCGTCAACGATCGGCCGGACGTGGCGCTGCTCGGCGGCGCGGACGGGGTGCATCTGGGTCAGTCGGATCTGCCGTGCCGGGCGGCGCGGCGGCTGGTGGGGCGGCAACTGCTCATCGGCGTGAGCACGCAGGCGTTGGCGCAGGCGGAACAGGCCTTGCGCGACGGTGCGGATTACTGCGGCGTCGGTCCGATGTTCGCGAGCACGACCAAGCGGAAGGATCGCCTCGCGGGGCCGGCGTACCTGGCGCAGTTCCTCGAATGGAACCGGCTGCCGCATCTCGCCATCGGCGGGATTACGCCGGAGAACGTCGAGCAGTTGACGGCGGTGGGCGGGCGCGGGGTGGCGGTGAGCTCTTGCGTGTGCTCCAGTGAAAATCCAGGCGAGGTGGTGCGCGCCCTGAGGGCGAAGCTGGCGTTGGTGTCTGAAGCGACTTCGTGATCCGGACCTGCGCTCCCTGCGGTCGCTTCGGTCCGGCGTGGTGGTGTGCTCTGTCGGTGCGCCGGCATAGGATGCGCCGGGTGGTGATTGTCGAGTCGGGGGCGGCATGGGTGAGCGCGAGCAGATCAGCGCCGCGGATTTTCTGCCGGAGGCGGAGCGGCTGACGCTGCGCAAGCTGCGTGATGCGGCGTCGCGCTGCAAGGGATGTGAGCTTTACAAGTCGGGGACGCAGACGGTGTTCGGCGAAGGGCCGCGCGATGCGAAGCTGATGCTGGTGGGCGAGCAGCCGGGGGACCAGGAGGATCGCAAGGGTCGGCCGTTCGTCGGGGCGGCGGGCGAGTTGCTGCGGCGCACGTTAGGCGAAGCGGGCGTCGATCCGGCGCGCGTGTACATCACGAACGTGGTGAAGCATTTCCGCTACGACTGGGAGGGCGGTCGTCGGCACAGTTTGAAGCCTTTGCAGACGCACATTCACGCGTGTTTGCCGTGGCTGGAGCAGGAGGTGGCGTTGGTGAAGCCGGTGGCGCTGGTGTGCTTGGGCGCGGTGGCGGCGCAGACGTTGATCGATAAGAAGTTCAAGATCACGCAGCAGCGAGGGGAAGTGTTCGAGACGCAGTGGTCGTCATGGACGATGGCGACGATCCACCCGGCGGCGCTGCTGCGCATTCCCGATGATGATGAGCGTGCCGCGGCGATCGAGCGGTTGCGCGGCGATCTGAAGAAGGCGGCGCAGCACATCGCGGAGCGCGGGCGGTGAGAGCGCAGCCGCTACGCCTGGATTGGGTGTGCGCTAAACGGAAAAAGCCGAGGAATTGCCATCCCTCGGCTTCGGCGTGTGTTTGACGAGGTGGTAGGGGCGCCGCGCGTTACTGGCCGCCGAAGACGTGCTCCATCGCTTTGCGCCCTTCGATCGCGTCCTCGGTCATCAGCATCGGGTAGCGCTCGCCTTCCACCTTCTTCACCGGATCGTCAGCCTCGGCGCGCCGCCACTGACCGTGCGGCACCTCGACGTCCATCGTCTCGCCCTCGGCCGTCTCGATTTTCCAGTAGTGCGTGTAATAGCGATACTCCGGCTCGCCGGGCTTCTTGACGCCCCTCATCTCGTCGCGATCGCGATACACCTCGACGACCGTGCCTTCATAGACCTGCGCGCGCTGCTGCGGCGCCTTGATGCCGAACTCGTAGATGGCGAACCCGGCCAGGCCGAGGACGACGATGCCGATGCGCGCGGCCTTGTTGTTGACGTTGAGCATGAGATAGCCTCCCCTGGCAAAGCAACGGTGACGGGATCACGATCTCCCGTGTGAAGTCGGTTGTGCGAAGGGACGGCTTGAAGAAATTTACACGCGCGCCGTCGCCTGCGTCGAGCCGGGCGACTGCGGGGAGCCGACCAGCTCGGCGTTGGTCTTGAAGCGCTCCAGCGCCTTCAAGAGCTGCTGCACCTGTTGTACGGGCTGCATGTTGATCAGGCGCCGGCGCAGGGCGTTCATCGTGGCCAGTTCCTGCTCGGAAAGCAGCAGGTGCTCCTTGCGCGTGCCGCTTGCGGCGAGGTCGATGGCGGGGAAGACGCGATGCTCGGCGATCTTGCGGTCGAGGATCATCTCCATGTTGCCGGTGCCTTTGAACTCCTCGAAGATCACCTGATCGCCGCGCGAGCCGGTCTCGACCAGCGCGGTGGCGATGATGGTCAGCGACCCGCCTTCCTCGAACTTGCGCGCCGCGCCGAAGAGCTGCTTGGGGATCGCCAGCGCGCCGGCATCGAGACCGCCAGAGAGCGTGCGGCCCGTGCCTTGTTGACCCGGCGCGGTGTTGAACGCCCGGCCGACGCGCGTGAGCGAGTCCATCAGCACGGCCACGTCCTTGCCCTGCTCGGCGAGACGCTTGAAGCGATGCATCGCGAGCATGCAAAGCTGCACGTGACGCTCCGGCGGATGGTCGTTGGATGAGGCCCACACCGCCGACGGTACGTTGCGGCGAAAGTCGGTCACTTCCTCCGGCCGCTCGTCCACGAGCAGGGCGACGACTTCCACGTCCGGGTGGTTCTTCTCGATGCCGTTGGCGATGTTCTGGAGGATGGTCGTTTTGCCCGCTTTCGGCGGGGAGACGATCATGCCGCGCTGCCCGTAGCCGACGGGACAGAACAGGTCCATCAACCGGCAGACCGGCGGCGCGTCGGGATGCTCCAGCGTCAGGCGCGGCTGCGGGTCGATGGTCGTCAGGTCATCGAAGAAGGGCGTCTCGGCATACTTCGCCGGGTCGTGGCCTTCGACGCTGACGATCTTCTCGACGCGCGCGGCGTCGGCGGAGATGGCGTTGGCCTGGCTCTTCTTGCGCTTCTTGCTCTTGCTGCGCTTGCCGTTTCGGCCTTTGCCGCCGCCGCCTTGCTGTTGCTGGTTGGACCCGCCGGCGGAGCCGGGCTTGCCGAGCTCGGCTTCGATCAGCGCGCCGGGGCGCAGGCCGAAGCGGTCGACGAGCTTGGCGGGCACGACGGGATCGGAAGGGGAGGCCTCGTAGCCGGTCTTGAGCGTGCGAAGCCGACCGTCCCCTCGGTTGGTCAGTTCCAGGATACCGCTGTGGGTGGTCATGGGATGTTACCGAGTGGCCGCCGATGGCTCGGTGGCCGGTCAGGAAAAGACGGACATACGAAGTTCGAACGGATCAGGCATCGCTCGGCGTTCCGTGCCGGGCGGGATGCCGGGGTCGCCGCGCCGCGGGCCGGGATTGGAAGCCGGCGGCCGACGGGGATCAGAAGCGGTGCCGTGGCGCCATGCCGGAGCCTTTGCGCCGGTCGTCGCGCCGTCTTTCAGGCCCTTTCTCAGGCCCTTCATCAAATCGCGTCGTCATGTCATGGTGGGACGTCGGCTCATGCCGGCGGCGGCCGTCCAACCCGTCTGCCGGGTCGCCCGCCCACCGTCGCGGACCGGAGCCCTCACCCTCCACGCCTCGTGGGCGCCTCATCTGCGCGTCATCGACGCATCGCCTGCGCCTCATCCGCGCCTCATCCATGCATCATCACCCCGGCCACCTCGCCCGGCCTCACGCCCCCGAAACGCCTTCAGAGGCCTGGCGACCCTCGGCCCCGGCCCGTCGGCCATGGACGCAAGGGACCGGACACTCGCTCCTCGGACGCTGCCGGTTCGGCGGCGGCTGGACTCAGCCACCCCAGCCCTCAAGCTCGGGCGGCGACCAGCGCCGGCGCGAGAAGAGCCTGACTCCAACCAGTGGACAAAACCGGGACGAAAATCTGAAAAGCCCTTGAACAGGCCAGAAACCCGATGCCGCGCGGGCATCCGCCGCCCCTCAGGACGCCGGCCTCGACGTCCTTGTACCTCTTTCGGCAAATTCGATCAAGCTCGCCAGCCCGATCATTCCGTGAAGGTCACCCTATCCTAGCGGCCAACCACCCCCCAATTCAAGCCCGCCCCGCCACCGTTCACGCCCATGACACCTCGGCAGGACCGGTCAGCCTCTACGACGCTCCTCAGCCTCCGTCACCCGCCGCGCGAACCTCACCGACCCGGCGCCATCCCCTCGCCGTGAACACCACCGCGAAAATCACGCACAGCATCCCCACGATGCACGGCCCGCTGCTCAACTCACCCGCCCACAGGCTCAGCCGCAGCCCCCCGACCACGCCCACCAGCCCCACGGCCAGCGACCACAGCACCACCCGTCCCAGCCGGGCGCTCAGTTGCAGCGCCGTCGCCCCCGGGATCACCAGCAGCGCCGAGACCAGCACGAACCCCACCAGCCGAATCGAGACCATGATCGTCAAACTCAGCAGCACCAGCAGCAGGTAATACAGCACCCCCGTCCGCACGCCGAACACGCGCGACACCGTCTCGTCAAACGTGAAGAAGACCATCTCCTTCGCCAGCGCGCCCAGCGTCGCCACCACCGCCGCCGCGACGATGATCGCCGCCCACATATCCGCGCGCGTCACGCTCAACAGCGAGCCGAAAAGAAGCTGCTCGAACCCCGCCGGCCGCGCGTCCAGCGCGAACCATTGCGCGTACCAGTCGTACCGCTGAAGCACCACCGACAGGTCCGTCATCAACACGCCCCACGCCATCGCGCCGACCAGCAGAATGCCGATCGCGCTGTCCGCCTCGATGCGCCCGCGCCGCGCGAGCACGCCGATCGCCACGCCCGTGCCCACGCAGAACGCCAGCACCAGCGCATCCTGCGCGCGCCCCGCTGCCACGCCCAGCAGGATCGCCGTCCCGATCCCCCCAAACCCCGCGTGGCTGATGCCCTGTCCGATGAACGCCATGCGCTTGAGCACCACGATCACCGACAGCACCGAGCACACCACCGCGATCGCGACACCCGCGATCAGCGCATCCTGAAACAGTGGGGGAACAAGAAGATCGAGCATGCGTCAGAAGTCAGAAGTCAGAAGACAGGAGAACAGGAGAGCAGAAGTATGAAGCGACGCGGCTCTGCCGCGTTCCTCCCGCGCCCTCATTCACCCCCGCACCACCGGCCGAATCTCGTGCTCGAACACCTCCGCCAGCACCGCCGGCGTCAAACCCGCCGGCGAATCGTGATAGTGAATCCGCCGCTTCAGACACGCCACCCGATTGCAGCCGGCCGCGATCGCCTGGATGTCGTGGCTGACCACCACCATCGTCAGCCCCAGACTCTCATGCAACTCGTGAATCAACTGCGCGAACTGCGCCTGTCCCGCCTCGTCCACACCCACCATCGGCTCATCCAATATCAGAATGCGCGGCCGCGCCACCAACGCCCGCGCAATAAACAACCGCTGCTGCTGACCACCCGACAGCGCCCCGATCGGCCGATCTCGCAAGTCCGCCACGCCCACGCGCTCCATCAACTCATCCGCATACGAACGATCTTCTTTCCGATACCAACGCAACCACCCCGTCTTGCCGACCAACCCCATGCGCACCACCTGCTGCGCCGTCACCGGAAACCGCCACTCCACCGTCGGCCGCTGCGGCACGTAACCGATCACATCCCCACGCCGACACGCCTCCCGCGGCGACATTCCCGCGATCCGCACGCTCCCCGTGTACCCCTCCAGCAACCCCAGCATGATCCGCACCAGCGTCGACTTCCCCGCTCCGTTCGGCCCGATGATCCCCAGATTGCAACCCTGCTCCACGTGCAGCGTCACATCATCCAGCGCCAGCACGCCCCCGTTGCCATTCCCCTCCGCACGCGGATACCGGTAGCTCACATGATCCAGGCAGATCGCATCCCCCGTCGGCCGATGCTCGGTCAACGGCCCATGCGCGCACCCATGCGCGCTGTGTAATTCGTCCCGCACTATGCCTTCATGTTCTTCATTCATGACACACACTCAACCTCGTACGCTGTCACCTCCCCAAAGCCCGCAGATGGCGACGAAGGAGCCTTCTGCGGGATCGTCCACCACCATTCCCCTCACCGACTCTGCCCTTCCACCAACGTCTCCAGGTTCGACCGCATCAGCGCCTCCCACGAGTCGTACCCTTCGCGCCGCGGATCGCCCAGCGGATCGAGCCGGAGCACCGCCACCCCCGCGCGCTCGCGCAACGCCGCCACCGCCGTCTCCGGAAACTGTGGCTCGGCATAGATCACTTCCAGATCATGTTCCTCAATCCGTGCCAGCACCGCCTCCAACCGCCCCGGCGTCACCTCACCGCCCGGCACCAACTCGATCGGCGTCAGGTGCGCCACGACTTCCAACCCATAGCGCTCTGCCAACAGATCGAACGCGTTATGAAACGCCACCATCTCGCGCCGTTTCACACCGCGCAGTTGTGCCCGATACAGCGCGTCCACCGCCAGAATCGTATCGAGCGTCGCCTTCGTATTCGCCAGTAACGTCTCGCTGTGCGCCGGAAAGTCGCGCGCCAGCTCCGTCCCCAGGTGTGAGACGAATTCCGCTGCGCGCTTCGGGTCCAGCCAGTGATGCGGATTCACCGCGCCGCGCCCGTGGTCGTGCTCCATCTCATCGATTTCATCCACCGCGCTTCCAACCCCGCTGGCGTCTTTGCGCGCCGCCCGCACCACCGCATCCACATCCACCACGCGCACCTGCTGCCCGAACCGCTCCGCCGCGCGCGTCGCCCACGGATCGACCCCGCCGCCCGCCACCACCAGCACGTCCGCGTCCGCCAGCTCGCGCACCTGCCGCACCGTCAGCTCGAACGCGTGTGGACTCCGTCCCGCCGGCAGCAGCACCGTGACCTGCCCCGCCTCGCCCACCACCCGCTCCGCCAGGCTCCCCAGCGGGAAAATGCTCGCCACCACCCGCAGCCGCTCGTTTTCCTCTCCCTCGCGCTCCGCCGCCCCGCGCTCCCCGCAGCCGGCCGCCGCCACCGCCATCACCACCATCATCATCCATCGCCACATCGCACACGCTCCCACACGATTCACTGCCACATGATAACCCGTTCTCATTAACCCCGCCCCTTTCACCCTCCCTGTAAAGCCGGTGCTGAGCGAAGCGAAGCTCTGGATCGCGCTGCCGGTCCACCTGTAAGGCCACCTCCGCCTCCACTCCACCCGTGCCCCCACATTTCCCTTGGGCTCGCCCCTATGCCGTGCTATCCTTGAACCGGGATCGCGCTCTCACCAGCCGACCCCGAGGGAACCTCCAGGAAAGAGAGAACAGAGAGACGCCCCATGACATCCTCACCCCGCCTCGGCGTCGGCCCCGCCGGCCGCCGTCACGCCACCGCGCCCAACCTGCGCCGCGCCACGCCGGAGCGCAGCGAAGCGAAGCTCCGGGTTCGTCCCGAGCATCACCACCCGCCCCTGCGCCTCGTCGGCACCGACCCCGCTCCGCACCCCGCGCCCCACACCCCCGCGCAACCCGCCACCCCCATCACCCACGCCCATGACCCGCGCTGGGTGCTCGCCGTCCGCGCCGCCGAGCAGCTCGAGGGCGCGCTGCTCGCCCCCGAGAAGCGCCAGCGCCTCATCCGCCTCGGCCGCGTGATGGGCCTGACCGCCTTCGACTGCAACCTCGTCATCGCCATCGTGCAGGACCAGGCCCGGCGCGGCCACGCCGCCGACTACTGCCCGACCGCCGCCGTCCATCAGCTCCAACTGGTCCCCGTCCCGCGCCATGCCACCGTCCTCGCCCGCCTCCGCCAGCGCCCCGCCCTCCTCGTCGCCGGCCTGCTCACCACCATGCTCCTGCTCGAACTCGCCCTCCTCACCTGGCTCTTCTAACTGGCGCCCCTCGAAAGCCCACGGATTTGGGGCGCTGTGCTCGTCGTTCATCCGTAAAACT
>JBMCXL010000055.1:0-12116 GCA_048621015.1 Phycisphaeraceae bacterium | reverse complement strand
GCGCTCACCCGCGCGGCTTGCAAATACGCTCACCCTTCCTCGGACAACTCGACGATCTCCGTTTCGTCCGCCGTTTCGGCGCGGATCGGGCACGTCGAGCCGTACTCGCGCTCGAGCGCGCGCCAGAGGTCGACCGGCAGCACGCACGACTCGCGCACGACCAGCTCGCACGGAATATAGCGCCCGCTGGCGCGCGTCGTGCCCTGCTCGACCATCTGCATCAGCGTCTCGGCCAGCGCTTCGCCCATCGCGTCCATCGGCTGCGCGAGCGTGGTCAGCGCCGGGTGCGTGTATCGACCGAACATCAACCCCGTGCTGCCGACGATCGCGACCTGCCCCGGCACCGCGATCCCGCGCTCGCGACAGGCGCGCATCACGCCGACCGCCAGGTAGTCGCCAGCGGTGAACACCGCGTCCGGCACGCCGTGCTTGTCGAGATGCTCGCACGCATAGCGGTAGCCGACCGGTTCCGTGGCATTGTCGCGATGGACGTATTCAACGTGGCGCAGCGACCCGCCGCCTTCGATGTAGCCCTGGAGCAGGCCGTGCATCTTGTCCATTTCCGACTGCTTGTTGCAGCGGTCGCCGATGAGCAGGACATGCCGGCACTGCATCGCGGCGAAGGCGCGCCCGACCAGCCGGCCGCCGGTGAAGTTGTCGGCGCTGATGAAGTTGTCCACCGACTGCGGCCGGCGCGGCTTGACCGTCAGCCACGGCACGCCCATGTCGTCGAGCGGCTCCAGCAGCGACTCCAACTGCGGACTGGCGAAACCGAACACCCCCGCCAGGTCGCCCCCGAAGCGCCGCAATCGCTCGACAGGCTCCAGCGCGTCGCCGGAGCGCGCCGGCCGATCCGCCACGAGCGTGAGGTGATAGCCGGCCTGCGCGAACTTCTCCTCGGCGCTGTACACGATCTGCTGCGCCCACCCGTCGGACTTCGGCTGCAGCGGATCGCGCGCCAGGTTCGACCAGAGCACCGCGATCTGCCGGCCGTTGCGCCTGGCGCGCGGCGGCTTGCCGCGGCCGGCGCGCGAGCGCACGAACGTGCCGACGCGCGCCCGCCGCTCGATCAATCCCTGCATCTCCAGCTCGCGCAGCGCGCCCTGCACCGTGTTCAGGCTCACCTCGAACTGCTCGGCGAGCTGCCGCGTCGTGGGAAGCCGCGCCCCTTCCGACCACTGCCCGCGCTGCACCGCCTGACGCAACGCCTCGGCGACGCGGTGCACCTGGGACAGCTCATTCGACGTGGGGGTGGTCGTGGACAGGCTCGGCTCCTTTCCATGAGGTGCGTGATGGAACGGGCGTATTGTAATGCCCCGCTGATTCAATCACAACCCCTGCCGGATTGAAAATGGCCTGATATTTCCCGTGCTTTTTGATTGACAGCGCCGCTCGTCTCTGGCATTCTGACGGCATCTGTGATTGAAGCTGTGGTCGTATCAGAGCGGCCCTTGCAAAAAAGCAGGAACGCAGGAACCAAACCCCCTCACGTTCGCAGGCAGCCTCATCATTCAGCCTCGATCTCGAAAGCGAGCCCGCGTCATGCCGACTGGTCCAGGCCCCCGTCGCCGTCCACGCCGCGCCATCGTGTGCGCCGTCGCGAGCGCGATGCTGCTGGCAACGGCCGCGCCCATGCACGCCCAGCCGACCGCGTGGGAGGACCACAGCACCGGGGAAGCGCATCTCTGGGCCGTCCAGTTCGCCGATGACGAGTTCGGCGTCGCCACGGGCTCGGCGAGCACGATCCTGCTCTACGACGGTTCGCAGTGGCGCGCCGATGATGACAATCCCTGGCGCGCCGCCGGCGTCGCCGATGCGCATCTGCGCGGCCTGGCCGTGCTTGACCGCGAAGAGGTATGGGTCGGCTCCTACATGAACCAGCGCGGCTATGCGCGCAAGGACGCCGACGGCTGGAGCGACATCATGCGCGCCCTCAGCGGCGATCGCGTCGGGGCGCTGTGGGCGCTGAGCCAGAACTTCATCCTCTCCGGGCACAACATCGGTCGACTCAACCGCTTCGACGGCGTCGAGTGGCGGCGCGTTCACGCGTCCGAGCGCGGCGGCGCGTTCTTCGCCATCGACGGCAGCGGCCCCGCCGATGTGTGGGCGGCCAGCACGAAGGGCGATGTCGTGCGCTCGATCGATGGCGGGGTGAGCTTTGAAACCATATCGGTGCCCGATGCGCTGGCCGAGACAAGCTGGCACGGCGCCAGCGCCTTGAGCGAGTCGGCCGCGTGGCTCGTGGGCGATGAAGGGCGCATCGCGTTCTGGAACGGCAGCGCGCTGGTGGCGCAGGATTCGGGTGTCGATGTCGAATTGAACGACGTGCTGGCCGTGTCGGCGGACGAGGTGTATGCCGTGGGCAACGGCGGCACGGTTCTGCATTACGACGGTGAAAGCTGGTCCACGCTGGACCTTGGCATTTCGGTTCGCGGTCAGCCGCAGGCGATCGGCCGCACGCCCGCCGGCGATCTGTGGGTGGTTGGCACCCACGGCCTGATGATCGTCGGCCGTGCGGCGGCAAGCCCGTGAACCGGCAAGGAGCGACGCGCATGACAACGGCGAAGCGGAGAGGGATCGCGCCGGTTCGACGGTGCGCGGCGCTGGGCGCGGTGGCGGCGTGTGTGCTGCTGTCGCAGGTGGCGGCGTCTGGTGAGCCGTGGACGCCGACGAACGCCGATGATTTTGCGCGCCGCGCGGCGAGCGTTGATGAGGCGATGCCCGTGCAGCCGGTCAACGAGGACGTCGCGGCATGGACGCGATCGGCGCGCGTGGTGACGTGGACGTACGCCAACAGTGCGACGTGGCGCGAGATTCTCACCGCCGAGCAGGCCGAGCAGCGCGCCCAGCAGATCGCCGACTGGGGCTTCAACACGGTGCTGCTCAACGGCGCGCACTATCGGCAGGTCCATCGCGATTCCGAGCGGCTCGCCGAGATTCATCGCGCCGCCCGGCTGGCGGTGGAAGCGTGCCACAAGCGCGGCATGCGCGTGCTCGATCACAACGACCTGGTCGTGTTTTATGCCGGGGGTTACGACCGCGTGCGCGAACATCCGGAGTGGTTGCAGACCGAGATTCGCTACGACAGGCCGTGGCGCTACTACTGCCTGAACGATCCCGAGTATGTGCGCGATGCAGTGTCGTATTTCCGCGAATTTCAGCGCGCCACCGGCGTGGATGGGTTCATGACCGACGAGGTCACGTTCCGCGAAGCGACCTGCGGCTGCGCCGACTGTCGCGAGCGCTTTTATCGCGAGGCCGGCGTGCGCCTGCCGAAGTTCTCCGGCTCGCCGGTGCTGCACAACCGCGAGCATCCATTGTGGCGCCTCTGGCAGCGCTGGCAGCGGCGCACCGCATCAGACTTCTATACGCAAATTCATCAGGCGCTGACCGAGGACGATCCGAACGCGATCATGATGTCCTACTCCACGGCGTTCACGCGCCCGCAGGAGGCGGCCAGCGACATGTTCAGCCGCGCGCGCGTGGTGCAGTGGCCGGGGTTCGAGGGCACCAACGTCGTCTATCCGGGCTATCGCAATCTCGTGGCCGACCAGGATCTGCGCCTTGCGCTGGCGCGCGCTTTCGGGAAGTATTCGTGGAGCCAGTATCCGGCCGGCTCCGCGGAAGAGCACGAGTTCAGCATCTACCTCTCCGCGCTCACCGGCCAGGCACCGTGGGTTTCGACGCGCAACGACGAAGCCATGCAGCTCATCGGTGACGTGTTCAACTGGACGCACTGGGAAGCGCTGACCCATCCGCGCGAGCCGGTGGCGGACGTGGCGCTGGTCTTTTCCGTCTCCACGCGCGATGCGACGAAGCTGCCGGCCTACCTGCACATGGACGAATACTACGGCTGGGCGGAGGCGCTGAAAGACCGTGGCGTGATGTACGAGCCGATCATCGACCAGGCGGCGGACGCGATCGACCTGTCGCGCTACCGCGTCGTGATCGTGCCGGCCGCCGATGCGCTGCCGCGCGGCTTTCAGCAGCGCCTCCGCGAATACGTGGCCGGCGGCGGGCGCCTCATCGCCACGGGACCGATCGGCGTGCGCGACGAGTTCGGTCTTGTCAGCGAGGAGCCGGCGCTGGCCGAGGCAATCGGCTTGCGCTCGATGGAGCCGCGCAGCGAACTGGGGCTGGACAAGGTGACGTTGACCGGGCTCGGCGAGATCACCGTGCGTCCGACATCGACCGGCCGCTCACGGCTGAACATGGACGAAGCCGGCGCGCAGTGGTCCGAGGCGGTCGGCTACCAGGCTGAATATGAAAACAGCGACAGCCAGGTGCTTGCGCGGTTTGATGATGGTGCGCCGGCGGTCACGCAGTGGACGGTCGGTGAAGGCGAGATGATCCATACGGCGCTGCTGCCGGGGCGGCACGCGCACGAGCCGCGCCTGCGGCGCGGCATCCGCATCGAGGACTGGCTCGACGCCGATGCGCGGGCGCTGATGGCGGCGCTGTGGTCCGGCGGCGAAGCGGCGCAGACGCTGACCGGCATCGAGGCCGAGGGCGTCATCGGCGCGATGTATCGCGACGACGATCAACTCGTCGTGCATCTGCTCAACGTCGGCGGCGTGCACCAGCGCGAGGTCGGCTCCACCGTGACGCGGCGCTCCGCGACGCCGGTGTATCCCGAGACCGGGCGCATCGGCATCACGTTGAACGGTTGGAGCGCCCGCAGCGCCGCGTGGTTCGAGCCCGGCACCGATGCGGCGACGGAACTGGAGGTCGTGCGTGAAGGCGATGCGACGCGCATCGTCGTGCCGGCGGGGTCGCTGGAGAAGTACGGCGCGGTGCGGATCACGATGGATTGACCGGCGAGGAAGCGACCGATGAGAAACGGACTGGCCATGTGCGGCGTGACGGCGTGGATGCTCGGTGTTGTCGTGTCCGCGTCCGCACAGGAAGTGGACTTCGACCGCGAAGCGGGCTTTCCCGTGCGCATCGGTGAGCGCGTGATCCTGCAGGAGGAAGCGCTGCCGGAGCCGGTGGACACGGACAACGTGCGCGCGGTGCGCGACGGCGACGTGCTCAGCCTGCGCGGCCCGCGCAGCCGGCGCGAGCTGAAGCGGCTGGACGATCGGCTCGAATACACGTTCCGCTTCGAGCTGCCGGCATCCAGTGACGCATGGACCTACAGCCTGAAGATCCCGCTGCCCGCGGGCACAACCGTTCGCGTCACGCACGGTTTTTACCGGAAAACGCGTCACACGCCGCTGATCGTCGGCGCCTCGGACCAGGAGCTTGCCTTCGTGCGCTTCATCGAGGTGCGCGGCCGCACCAGCTTCGCGATCGACACCGATCCGGGCGGTGCGTGGCAGGACCTGGCCAACTTCGACAAGCAGTTGCGCATCACGCGCGTGGTCGCCGAGCCGAACGGGCTGCGGTTGTTGTTCCGTCGACCGTGGAACCACTTCGGCGGCGGGCGCATGAACGTCAAGCTGGTCTGCTATGGCGAGCGCGTCAGCTTCGAGACGTTGCATCCGTTCCACCGCTCCAGCTACAAGACGCCGTTGGATGCGCTGCACTGGCTCGACTTCACGACGCACGAGCGCGCGAAGCAGCCGATGTCGATGGGCGCTGAGCCGTTCGACACCGAACGCGGTTATGGCTGGATTGACCCGCCGGCGTCGTTGCGCGTGGTTTATCGTGGTGAGCAGAAAGCGCTAATCGATGCCGGGCTTGTCGCCGCGAGCGAGCCGGCGACGTTTCGGATGCACTGTCCGCCGGGCGATTACCTGCTGACGGTGACGGTGGGCGACCTGGAAGGCGCGGTGGGGCCGATGTCGCTGGCGGTGAATGGCGAGCCCTGGCTGGACGGGCTGGAGGTCGCGACGGGGGATTTCCAGTCGCGCACCACGGCAGTCACCGTGAACGAAGCGCGGACGATCGATCTGGCGCTCGACGGTGAGCCGTGGGCGCTGAACGGCGTCATCGTGCAGCCGCTGCGCCTCGCGCACGAGGACTACCAGACGCGCCGGCCGTGGTGGCATCACGAGTTGGAACCGAGGGACATGGATTGACCGGTGATCATGCTCACATTCATAGCCCAAAATACATTTCACGCCAGCCGATGGCATCCTTTCGCATCCGCCGGAGTCTGCGTCTCGCGCACCTGCGCATCCCCGGCAAGGAGTCCCGCCATGCGACGCAACCATGCCTTCACGCTCGTTGAGCTTCTGGTAGTCATTTCGATTACCGCCCTGCTGATCGCCATTCTGCTGCCGGCACTCAGCGCGGCGCGCGAGGCAGCGCGCTCGACGCAGTGCCTGAGCAATCTCCGGCAGGTGGGCCTGGCGTTCGCCATGTACCGCGACGCGAACGATGACTTCTACATGCCATACACGACCGACGGCGTGGAGGACGAAGTCGGCAACTCCGGCATCTGGCCCGCGCCGCTGTACCGGAACGGCTACCTGGGCAGCCCCGAGGTGTTCCAGTGCCCGACATTCATGAGTGTGGTGACGCCACGCAAGCTCGACGGCACCCCAGACCCCGACCGCAAGCCCGAGTTCGCCGGCATCGACCCGAGCATCAGTCAGTACTGGACCGGCTGGGCGTTCGTGCATTACGGCTACAACTGGCGCAACATCGGCTCCTCCCACCGCCCGCTCGACCCAAGCACCGACCCCTGGCGGCGGCCGGCACAGCAGCACGAGATCCGCGACCCCTCGCGCACCATCCTGCTGGCCGATGCAGTGCGCGGGCGCTGGCTCAGCAGCGGCCTCTGGTGGGGCAACTGGCTGATGGACGACAAGTTCGATCCCACTCCCGGCCATCGTCCCGATGCGCGCCACAACAGCGCCGGCAACACGCTCTGGACAGACGGACACGCCTCGCCCATCCGCGTCAGCGATCGCAACGACCCCTACCAGGTCGACGAGTTCACCCATATCAGTCACGCAACCAACTACTGGGACCGCGACTGAGTCGCTCCCCGGTGCAAGGCGCCGCGCCGTGCGTTAAAGTTCCGGCATGAAAATCACCCTTCTCGGCACGGGCACGCCCGCGCCGCTTGCCCATCGCGCTGCTGCCGGCTATGTCGTCGAACTCGATCAGGAAACGTTCGTCTTCGATCACGGTCCCGGCGCGCACGCGCGGATGCTCCAGGCCGGCTTTGACCTGACGCGCGTAAGCCAGCTCTTCCTGACGCACCTGCATTACGATCACTTCGCCGACGTGCCCTCGCTGGTGCTGCGCCGGTGGGACCAGGGCGGGGGAGACATCGCCGATCTGCCGGTTTATGCGCCGGCGCCCGCGGCGCGGCGGTTCGAGCTGCTGTTCGGCGCCGACGGTGTCTATCACGATGACCTGGAAGCGCGCACGCGTCACGCGATGAGCCTCGGCGTCTTCCACGCGCGCGGCGGCGCGGGCGAACGCGCGCGGCCGAACCCGCAGGTTCACGAGATCGCGCACGGTGACGTGGTGGATGGCGACGGCTGGCGCGTACGCGCGGTCGAGACGCCGCACGCGCAACCGCAGCTCGTCACGCTGGCGTATCGCCTCGATGCGGGCGAGCGGTCGCTGGTTTTCACCGGGGACACGGGGCCGTGCGCAGCGCTGGTCGACCTGGCGCGCGGCGCGGACGTGATGATCCACATGTGTCACTACCGCTCGGGCACGCAGCTCAACGATGAGATGGCGCACGGCTGCTGCGGTCACATCGAGGCGGCCACGCACGCGCGCGACGCGGGCGTGGGCACGCTCGTGCTCACGCACCTGACAAAACAACTGGAGACCGACGGCGTGCGCGAGCGCGTGTTGCACGAGGTCGGCACCGTTTTCGATGGGCGCGTGATCTGGGGCGAGGATCTGAAAGTGATCGTCCCGGGAGATGGGGCCGAGGTGGCGCCGGTGTAGGGTGAGGCGATCCGGACTTGCGATCCGGACCTGCGCTCCCTGCGGTCGCTGCGGTCCGGCGTGGGGCGTGGAAAGGGAAAGAGAATGAGTGAGCAGTGGTTCAACATGGTCTGTGAATACGACGTTGCGATGCCGATGCGCGACGGCACGGTGCTGCGTGCGAACGTGTATCGGCCGGCGGATGACGGGACGTATCCGGGGCTGCTGCAACGCACGCCCTACGGGAAAGCGGGCCCCGGCGCGCTGAAGATGCTGGGCAGGTTGGTGCGCGAGGGCTACGTGGTGGTGTCGCAGGACATCCGCGGCCGACATGCCTCGGACGGCACATTCATCTCGATGCTGTCGGAGCATCACACGGAGGCGGAGGATGGCTACGACTCGGTGCAATGGCTGGCACAGCAGCCTTATTGCAACGGGACGGTGGGCTTGTGGGGCGTGTCGTACGACGCGTGGACGACGTGGTATGGCGCGGGCGCGCAGCCGCCGGCGCTGGCGGCGATCAGCCCGTGGTCGATTCCGGTGGAGCTGCGCGACCTGGACTGGACCGACGGCAGCTTTCGGCCGGCGCGGCGCGTGCACTGGCTGCTGAACACGATGGCGCCGGACCTGCGGCGGCGACACGGCATGTCACCCCCGCACGACAAGGCGCAGGCGCAGCAGATCTGGCAGGACCTGGAGCAAGCGCAGCGGCTCGGCATGGTGCCGTGGTGCCGATTGGTGGATCAACTGCCGCCGGAGCTGGCGCGCGATTTCGGGCAATGGTTGCAGGAACCGAACCGGCGCGTCTGGAAGCTGGACGAGGTGCATGCGCAGGTGACGGTGCCGCAGTTGAACGTGTGCGGGTGGTTCGATCACTGCATCAGTATCGGTCATCTGCCGGGCATGCAGCGTTGCGGCGGCAGCGAACTGGCGCGGCGTCAGGCGAAGCTGATTGTCGGGCCGTGGTCGCACGCGACGCTGGGCGGGCGCCGGTGCGGGCCGTTCGATTTCGGGCCGGACGCGGAGGTGGACGTGTGGGATCTGCGCCGGCGCTGGTTCGATCACTGGCTGAAGGGCATCGACAACGGCGTCGCGGACGACCCGGCGGTGCGGTATTTCGTGATGGGGGCGAACCAGTGGAAATCGTCGCCTTGTTGGCCGGTGGAGGTGCGCGAGTGGCGGTCGTTGTATCTCGGTGATGCCGCGGATCACCCGCGCTGGGGCGCGCTGGTGGAGCAACCGGTTGAGCGCGAAGGCGCGGACGAGTACGTGTACGACCCGCATCATCCAGTGCCGACGCTGTGGGACGAAGCGCTGGTGCAGCATGCGTCGGATCGCACGGCCCTGGAGCACCGCGAGGACATCCTCTATTACCGAACGCCCCCGTTGACGGAGGCCGTGGAAATCACGGGGCAGGCGGAGGTGGAGCTTTACATCGCATCCTCCGCGGTGGATACCGATTTCTTCGCGCATCTCGTGGACGAGTCTCCGGACGGCACGGCGATGGAGATCGCGCACGGCATGGTGCGCGCCCGTTACCGCGAGTCGTTCGAGCAGGAAACGCCGCTGGAACCGGGCGCGGTGACGATGCTGCGCATTCGCCTGGGGCCGACGGCCTGCCGGTTCCTCCCCGGTCATCGCATCCGGCTGGAGATCACCAGCAGCAACTTTCCGAACTACGATCGCAACCACAACACCGGCGGCAACGACCTGTTCGAGTCGGAAATGACCTGCGCCCGCCAGTCGGTCTTCCACGGCGGCCAACGCCCTTCGCGGTTGATCCTGCCGATCGTCGAAGCGTAGGCGAGCGCGGCGCTCACGAGCGGCGCACGTGAAACAGCGCCACGCTCGTACCTTCAAACTCGACGGTCCAGCCGAACAGCCGCGCGATCCACCGCATCGTCCGCGGCTGGTAGAAGCAGACGTGTGTGGGGTCGCGCCGATACCACCAGTCGGCGAAGCGGAAATCTTCATCGGCCGCATCGAACATCTGCGTCATCACGCCGAGCCAACCGCCGTCGGCGATCAACTGGTCGAGTCGCGCGAACTCGCGACCGGGGTGGTGGAAATGCTCGGCCGTCTCGCTGCAGGTGATGAAGTCGTAGCGTCGTGCGAGGGAGGCGGGGTCGGGGGTGAAGAATGGGTCGTAGATGCGCATCGTGTAGCCGCGCTCCTCGAGCATGACCGACAGGGTGGGTCCGGGGCCGCTGCCGTAGTCCAGGCCGTGCGCCGGGGGCGGGATGCGGCGCATCATCGGCTGGGCGAGCTGATCGAGGAATCGGCGGTAGCGCGGGTCGGCCGGGTCGTTCTCGTGCGTGCGGTAGTGGGCGATCTCGGCGGCGGCCGACAGGTGATGCCCGGGCAGCAGGAAGGCCAGGCCGCAGGTGGCGCAGAGCGCGTAGCCGGGGTGCAGCGGCGCGCAGGCGCCCGCCTCGCAGAGGGGGCAGGGGGGAAGATGCTCGCTCGAAGAAGGCACGCGGAAGATCGCCGGGGCCGATGCCCATGAAGCGGCGGGGCGCGACGTTCACAGCGGAATGACAACCGGCCTCCCCGGCGAACGGGCGTGCGGGACGCCGGCAGCGTTCGCCGGAAAGGCCGGTGAAATGGAGCTGAGGGGACTTGAACCCCTGACCTCCTGCATGCCATGCAGGCGCTCTCCCAACTGAGCTACAGCCCCGGGCCGGTTCGATTGGGCGCAGCAGTATAAGCCTGTGCCGGGGTCGCGGCAACCGCGCGGTGGCTCCATAGCCCGCCCCCAACGGGGGCGCGGTGGCGGGACAGCGCCCAGGTGCAGGATCCTCCCCTTGCGGCCTGACTTCGCCAACGGAAGATCCTGCCCTTCCCCCCAGATCGCCCCCGCCGACGACTCGCCATCGGCTAAGCATCTGATATAGTAAGTGTATCGGGAAAAAGATGGAGACCCCTACTTTGTCGTTGCAAGAACAGTTGCACCAACTCTGGCTACTGGATCAACAGGTTCGCGGCCTGCGCAGCCGCTTTGATGCCGCCCGTCGCCGCCAGCAGGCCCTCGAAAAGAAGCGTGACCAACTCCAGCAGCAGGAATCCGAGCTTCAGCAGCAGCTTCGCCACGGCCAGGCCCGCGCTGCCGGGTGTGAACAGCAGGCCACCGACACCGAGCAGCGCATCGAACAGCTTCGCCAGCAGATGAACACCGTGCGGAACAACCGCGAGTATTCCGCCCTGCTGGTCGAGGTCAACGCGCTGAAGCAGGAGAAGTCCAAGCAGGAGGACCAGGCGCTGGAGCAGATGAACGAGGTCGAGGAGCTGAAGCAGCGCCTCGCCGACGTGCAGCAGAAGCTCCAGGAGCAGCAGAAGCTGGTCGACAACGCCGGCGCCGAGGCGGACCAGGCCCACGCCGAGGTCGGCGAGAAACTGGAAAGCGCCACCACCGAGCGCGACGCCGCCGCCGCGGAGGTGCCCGCCGAGGCGCGCCAGCTCTTCGAGCGCCTCAGCGAGATGCACGACGGCGAAGCGATGGCCCCGGTCGAGGAAGTCGACCGCCGGCGCATGGAATACACCTGCGGCGGCTGCTTCATGAGCCTGCCCATCGAGCGCGTCAACTCCATCATGGCCAAGCCCGACGTGCCCACCACCTGCCCCACCTGTCAGCGCATCCTCTATCTCGATCCGAATCTCAAGACGGCACTGGCGCCGAAGTAACAGTTTCAAGTTCCAAGTTCCAGGTTTCAGGTTCGCGGAGACGGCGGCGAAGCTGTCTTCCAACTTGAAATTTGAAACTTGCAACTTGAAACGTCCCACCTCATTCTGCACATCGACGGCGGCGCGCGCGGGAATCCCGGGCCGGCCGGTGTGGGTGTCGTGCTGGCCGACGCGGACGACAGCACGCCGCTGCACGAAGCGGGCTACTACATCGGCCGGGCGACCAACAACGTCGCCGAGTACCGCGGCCTCGTGCGCGGGCTCGAACTCGCCGCCGCGATGCACGCGCAACGCATCACCGTCCGCAGCGATTCCGAACTGCTCGTCCGCCAGATGAGCGGCGAATACCGTGTCAAGTCCGCCGCCCTCAAGCCGCTCCACCAGCAGGCGCAAACGCTGCTGCGCCGGTTCGAGCAGCCGACCGTCGAGCACGTCCGCCGCGAACTGAACGCGCGCGCCGACGAACTGGCCAACCTCGCCATGGATGCGAAGCGCGACGTCATCGCCACGGACGGCGCGCCCTTCATGAACAGCCCCGCGCCCAAGGCCCGCAAGACCAGTCACCGCGCTTCAAACCCCACCCCCCGCTTCACACT
>JBMCXL010000054.1:0-12137 GCA_048621015.1 Phycisphaeraceae bacterium | reverse complement strand
GCCATGGCGCGCGAGGCGGAGCGCGCCCCGATCGTGCGCCTGGTCAAGCAGATCATCGAGGAAGCGGTCGTCACGCGCGCCAGCGACATTCACATCGAGCCGTTCCAGGACCGCGTACGTTTGCGCTACCGCATCGACGGCGTCTGCCACGAGCGCGACCGCATCCCCAAGCGCACGCAGTCGGCCGTCATCGCCCGCCTCAAGCTCATCGCCGGCATGAAGATCGAGGAGCGCCGCATCCCCCAGGACGGCCGCATCAAGATGCGCGTCCACAACGAGGTCATCGACTTCCGCGCCTCGGCCTGCCCGGCGCGGCACGGCGAGTCGGTCGTCCTGCGTATCCTGCGCCCCGAAGCCGCCAAGGTCGGCCTGACCAACCTCGGCATGCAGCAGGACACGCTCGACAGGTTCCACGACCTCATCCACCGACCCAACGGCATCCTCCTGGTCACCGGGCCCACCGGCTCGGGCAAGACGACCACGCTCTACTCCGCGCTCGATGAGCTGAACCGCCCCGACAAGAAGATCATCACCGCCGAGGACCCGATCGAATACAACTTCAAGGGCATCAACCAGTGCCAGGTCAACGAGGGCATCGGCCTGGGGTTCGCCCAGATCCTGCGCTCCATGCTGCGCCAGGCGCCGGAAATCATCCTCGTCGGCGAGATTCGCGACAAGGACGTCGGCGAAGTCGCCATTCAGGCCGCGCTGACCGGCCACCTCGTCTTCTCCACGCTGCACACCAACGACGCCCCCTCGGCGCTGACGCGCCTGACGGACATGGGCCTCAAGCCGTTCCTCGTGGCCAGCTCGATCCAGGCGGTGCTCGCCCAGCGGCTGGTGCGCATCCTCTGTCCGCACTGCAAGGAGCCGGACGATCAGCCGAACCGCCGGCTGATGCGCCTGTGCGACCTGAAGCCCGAGGACATCGAGGGCCACACGATCTACAAGCCCAAGGGATGCAACCGCTGCGCGAACACCGGCTTCCGCGGCCGGCGCGGCATCTACGAGTTGATGGTGATGAACAGCGAGCTGCGCGAGCTGGCGTTCAACCAGGCGCCGCTGACCAAGGTGCGCGCGGCCGCCAGGGCCGCGGGCATGCGCGACCTGCTCGGTGATGGTCGGCTGAAGGTCCTCGAAGGCATGACCACGCTCGAAGAAATCTCGCGCCTGGCGCAGGTCGAAGGCGTGCTCGGCGAGGAAGAGGACGAGGAAGGACTGGCTGCGTAAGTTTCAAGTTTCAAGTTCCAGGTTTCAAGTTCGCAAAGACGGCGGCGAAGCCGTCAGACAACTTGAAACCTGGAACTTGAAACTCTCCCCGGAGAAGCACATGGCAAGCCTGCACATCGACCGGTTGCTCGACACCTGCATCAAGCAGGACGCCAGCGACTTGCACCTGACGGTGGGCAAGCCGCCGACGCTGCGCCTCAGTGGCCGGCTGGTCGAGCTCAAGACCAAGACGCTCGAGCCGGACGACACGATGCAGTTGATGAAGGCGATCACGCCCGAGCGCTCGCAGAACGAGCTGCAGGAAGAAGGCGGGTCCGACTTCGGCTTCGGTTACGGCGACGACGGCGAAGGTCGCCCCGTCGCCCGCTTCCGTGTCTCGGTCTTCCGTCAGCGCGGCCACGTCGCGCTGGTCCTTCGCCGCATCCCCTCCGAGCTGCTGGCCATCGACGACATCGGCCTGCCGCCGATCGTCAAGGATCTGATCCGCCGACCCCGCGGCCTGTTCCTGGTCACCGGGCCCACCGGCTCCGGTAAAACGACCACGCTCGCGTCGATGATCAACCACATCAACGAAACCCTCGACCGCCACATCATCACCGTCGAGGACCCGATCGAGTATTACCAGTACCACAAGAAGTGCATCATCAACCAGCGCGAGGTCGGCGCGGATGTGCCTTCGTTCTCCGAGGCCCTGCGCCGCGCGCTGCGCCAGGACCCGGACGTGATCCTGGTCGGCGAAATGCGTGACCTCGAGACGATCACCAATGCCGTCCAGGCCGCGGAGACGGGCCACCTCGTGTTCGGCACGCTGCACACCACCGGTGCCGCGGGCACGATCAACCGCATCATCGACGCCTTCCCCGTCGATCAGCAGGCGCAGATCCGCGTGCAGCTTTCGACTTCGCTCATGGCCGTGCTCAGTCAGCAGCTCATGCCGCGCATCAAGAAGGGCATGGTCGCCGCGTACGAGTTCCTCGTGGTGACGCCGGCCATCAGCAACCTCATCCGTGAAAACAAGACCTTCCGCATCGACTCGGCGATCCAGACCGGCAAGAAGTTCGGCATGCAGTTGCTCGACGACCACCTCTGGTATCTCTACGACCAGGGCATCGTCGCCGCGGACGAGATCGTCGATCGCGCCAAGCAACCCAACCAGCTCATCGAGAAAATCCACCGCGCCGGCGGACAGATCGGCCGCATGGAACTCGACGAAGCAGACGTGGACGTCGGCGACAAGACCACCGCCAAGGCAGGCTGACACGCCGCCCCCACCAACCACCCCTCGAAAGCCCACGGTCTCCCGACCGTGGGCTTTTTCCATCCCCGCCTCACCCCCCTTCTCACGCCCCTTCCATCGCCTGCGTCACCCCCACCTGCGCCGCCAGGAACTTCACCGTCGTCCCGAGCAACCGCCGCCGATCCTCGTAATCGGAAAAGTCATGGTTCGCCGTGCGCGACACCTCGAACCGGCACGGCCGCCCCAGCGCCGCGCACCGCGCCGCGTACGCCTCGCTCTCCTCGAACGGCACCGTCTCGTCCGCCTGCGAATGCATCAACAGCACCGGCGAATCATTCCCCGCCAGTTCCGCCGCCGTGTCCACCGCGTCAATCCGATCGACCAACGGTTTGCCCACCGGCAACCCGCGGTACGGCACCCATCCCTGCCCTTCCAGAATCCCGCGCAACCCCGTGCGCGCCGTCCGCCAGAACACGCGCGGCATGTCATACACCGGCGCCCACAGCGCCAGCGCCGCCCCCGGCCGCGCCGCATCCACGGCCACCGCCGGCAGCGCCCCCATGCTCACGCCCACATAACCCACGCGCAGCGCATCACACCAATCCTGCGCCGCAACCCAGCCGCGCACCGCCTGCGCATCGGCCACCATGCGCGGAATCGTCAGATCGATGAACCGCCCCGTCGACTCGCCGCAGCCCGACTGATCGAAGCGCACGCACGCGATCCCCGATGCCGCCAGCCGCCTGCCGAACTCGACCAGGTGATAGCTGCGCCCGATCCGGTTGCCCGTCAGCCCGTGCATCACGAGCGCCGTCGGCCACGGTCCCGCTCCTTCCGCCGGCAGGTCCACCGACGTCGCCAACCGACGCCCACCACTGGGCACAAACGCGAACTCCGTCCGAAACGGCTCCCCGTGACACGCTTCATCTCGCTGCTGTGACATGGCCCCATCATACGCACCGCCCAGCCCGCCCATGCCGGCTGGAACTGGGGCACGCTTCGCATAGCCCCAGCCACCCGGCATCCATCCCCCAACCCCCGTCACGTCACCCTATACGAATAACCTCGCCACCGCCGCCTTCCCGCCTGCCAGCGGCGTCCATGCCCAATTCAACCATAAATTCATTATTAAAACATACTTGAAAAACATGCCCTCAGCCCATTGACGCCCCGCGATCCATTTTATACGTTTGAGGGGTAAGTTATTCGATTAACCGTTCGATTGCCCCGCTTGGAAGCCGGCCATGACCCGCTCCCCCGCCAAACCCGTCTCCCAGGCGGACATCGCCCGCCTCGCCGGCGTCTCCACCGCCACCGTCTCGCTCGCCCTCAACGGCCACCCCCGCCTCTCCCAAGCCACCCGCCAGCGCGTCACCGAGGTCGCCTCCCACCTCGGCTACGACTTCACCGCCAACCTCGAAGCCCGCAGCCTCCGCGCCCGCGGCACCGGCAAGCCCGTCCTCTACCACGCCCTCGGCATGGTCTGGGCCTCCAAGCAGACACCCATGGTCGGCGACTCCTTCCACCGCATGATGCTCGACGGCATCGTCCAGGCCTGCTGGTCCCACGACCTGGTCCTGTCCCTCCTCAACACCACCGGCCCCGGCCCCTCGCGCGGCCTCAACGCCCTCGCCCGCGTCGACGGCGTCATCGTCCCCCTCGAAAGACCCGCCGCCGTCCACCACGCCCGACAGGCCGGCAAACCCACCGTCACCGTCTTCGGCGGCGGACCCACCCAGAGCGGCGTCACCGACGTCGCCGTCGACCACCAGGACGTCGTCCGCCAGGCCTTCGAGCACCTCCACGCCCACGGCCACCGCGCCGTCGGCTACCTCGGCACCGACATGCGCAGCCCCGTCGCCGCCCAGCGATGGGCCGCCTACTGCCGCTGCCTCGAAGCCGCCGGACTCACCTACCGCGAGCACCACCTCGACTGCCAATCCCCCGGCCTCGAACACCAGCACGGCGCCGAAGCCTTCAACCGCCTCTGGTCAAACACCACCGACGACAAGCCCACCGCCCTCATCGTCTACAACGACACCATGGCCCTGGGCGTCCTCGACGCGGCGCGCCAGCGCGGCCTGCGCGTCCCGCGCGACCTGTCCCTGGTCTCGATCGACGGCATTCCCGAAACCGCCGAGTCCGACCCGCCGCTGACCACCGTCGCGGTGGACATGATCGACCTCGGCCAGCGCATCGTCACGTACCTCCTCGAGCGCGCCGGCATCCCGCCCGAACAGCCCGAGCAACTCTGCGCCGAGACTGCCCTGGTGCAACGCGCCTCGGTCGCGCCGCCACGCCAAAGCTGAACCGCGCCCGGAGAGCCGGCCCATCCGCAAACACGCGCACGCCAGATTGGAGATCAACCATGCCACACGTTCATCCCACCCCTCGCGCAAAGTGGCGCCCATGCCGTGGCTTCACGCTGGTCGAGTTGCTGGTGGTCATCTCGATCATCGCATTACTGATTGCCATCCTTCTGCCGGCGCTGAGCCAGGCGCGCGAGCAGGCGCAGCGTATCTCCTGCGCGGCGCGCGTCCGCGGCCTGGGCATCGCGGTGCACGCCTACGCCGGCGATCACAAGAACATGCTCCCCCGGCCCCAAGGCATGCCGATCCCGTATCCCCCGCCGTGGAACGAAGACATCTACGGCGCCTCCCATTACGAGGTGCGCAACGGCGGCCCCTCCGCGTTCATGCGTCTGTACGACCACCGCTACCTCGACAACGCCGCAGCGCTGTTCTGCCCCGGCGAGACCGTCGGCGGCAACTCGCACTGGCGCTGGTACGACAGTGAAGCCGGCATCCGGCGCATCAAGGCCGGCAAGGCCGCCGTCACGCACTACTCGCTGAACACGCTCAACCCCTACAGCGACCTCGACCGCGTGCTGGGCGATCTCGACCGCCTCGCCGACAAAGGCTTTTTCTACCTCGCTTGCGGCTACGACCTGAACTCGCCGAGCACCGGCGAAACGCGATCCACCCACAACGGCGGCAACCCCGCCCTGCCTCCCGAAGGCGTCAACGTCTGGCTCGCCGACGGCTCCGTGCACTGGTTCCCCAACCGGAAGCCGCATAGGTATGCCGTCGCCGGCGCGGGCTTTACCAGGATCACCAACGCGCGCGGCAAGAGCAACCTCTGGCGGGACTACGACCGCAGCACTCTGTCCGAGTGAGTCCAATGAGCATGCAACGGCGAACGGGCGCGCGGGCGCGGCGGTGCCTGACCACGCTGATGGTGATGTGCAGCATGGGTTGGGCGCACGCAGAGGCGCCGCACACGCTGCGCTACGAGTTGGAAGACGCCGGTCGCGTTTCCATGGCCGTGTACGACGCGCGCGGCCGACTCGTGCGCGAGCTGATGCGCGGCGAAACGAAACCGGCCGGCGCTCACCAGATCCAATGGGACGGCCTCGACCGCGCCGGCCGCCCCGTCCCGCCGGGCGAATACGAATGGCGGCTGCTGCGCACGCCCGGCCTCCGCGCCGAATACATCACCACCCTCGGCACCGACACGCCCGGTCCGCCCGACGACGACTGGGTCGGCAACCACGGCCCGCTGCGCGCGGTGCTCTGCGACGGCCAGCGCATCTACATCGGCACGCTGGCCGAGAACGTGCCCTGCCACATCGCCATGCCCATCGACGGCAGCGAGGTGCTCTGGCGCGGCGGCATTCGCCTGGCGCACGGCGGCTCGCGCGGCATGGGATTGTCCGAAGGCATACTCTACGACCTGCGCATCACCAGCCGCTGGGATCGGCCGCGCCTGTTCGGCGTCGATCCGGACACCGGCGAGCGGTTGCACTTCTTCGAGACCGAACACTTCAGCACTTGCCGCATGGACGTCGGCGGCGGCTTCGCGGTGGTCGCCTACGAGCAGGAGAACGTGCTGCACTGGCACGGTGTGGGGCCCGGACTCACGGAGCAGCTGCGCATCGGTCGCAGCCGGGCCGGGGCTGAGCAGTTCGACGTGCCGGTGGAGGCGGAAGTCACGGTCGATGCGCCGGTGGACGTCGCCGTGGACGATCGCGGGCGCGCCTACGCGATCACAGACGGAGCCGTGGCGCGCATTGAGCGCGATGGCGCGCGCTCAACGGTAATCGCGCGCGAGGCGTTGACACATCCCTATCGCATCGCATGGGTGCCGCAGCGCGACGAGCTGCTCATCGCCGAGCGCGACGGTAGCCACCGGATCAAGCGTTTCGCCCTGCCGAGCGGCGAACGGATCGACACCTACGGCAAGCCGGGCGGCCGCGACGAGGGGCCGTACGATCCGCTTGTGTTTCACGAGATCAACGACGTCGCGCCCGACGGCCACGGTGGATTCATCGTCATCGAAGGCGGCACGCGCTCGATACAGCGCACCGCGCGCTTCACCGGCGACGGCAAGCTGATGCGGCAGTGGTTCGGCCCGCAGCGGTTCTTCAATCACGCCATGCCCGATCCCGATGAGCCGACGCGCGTGTTCATCAACGGCGGTTACGAGGCCAGGACCGAGCTGAAGGTCGACTACGACACCGGCGCGTGGCGCGTCGTGGCCGACTATCGCCATCCCGCGTTCGGTGACGGCCTGTTTCCCGAGGCCAGCGGCGCGCATCGGCAGTGGCACGTGCGCCATCGTGGCGGCGAGACGTATTTCGTGTGCGACGCCGGCGACCGCTTCGCCGTGGTGCGTCTCGATGCGCAACGACATCGGCTCGTGCCCGTGGCCGTGGGCGGCCAGGCGCGCCACCCGGAGCGCAAGCCGCTGCCCGAACCGTTGGAGCAGGCCATCGCGCATCACGATTTCGAGCTGCCCGAGCAGACATGGCGCTCCTTCTTCTTCACGTGGAGCGACCGCGACGGCGACGGCGAGATCGAACCGGAAGAGTTCATCCTCGGCGGCGACGGCGTGGGCGGGCGCAAGGTCTTCGTCGATGCGCAGTGGAACGTCTACGCGCACGTCTCCCCGGAAGGCGAGCGAGGCGGGCGCGTGCGGTTGCTGGCCAGCAGCAGCGACGATGGTGCGCCGGTGTGGGATGGACACGACGTGCGCGTGCTGCCCGGCGACTGGCCGCGCGAATTCGAGCAGTTCGAGCGCATCGGCTCGCGCGGCGGCGTGTACGTGGACGCCGAGGGCGCGGTCTACCGTCACGTCGCGGCCAACAGCGCCCCGTGGCACGATCGCCCCGCGCCCGGCTGGCCAACCAACATGGCCGGCGTGCACCGGTTCATGAAATGGTCCGCCGACGGCGAGCTGATGTGGTCCGTCGGCCGCCAGGCCTCCATCAGCATCCGCGAGTTGGAGACGCCGCAACCCGGCGGCCACTTTCACCAACCCTGCGCCATCCTCGGCCGGACGCACGGCTGCATCGTCATGGCCGACCGCGTCGGCCTGCCCGCGACCGCCTGGACCGTCGATGGCCTCTACGCCGGCTCATTCCTCGATCGCCGCGCCGACGACGGCCTGCATCCGTCCGTTTACCACTGGTGGCGCGCGCCGGGCACGTCCAACGACGGACCACTGCCCTACGACATGCTCACCGGCGGCTCGATCGTCGAGCGCGGCGAGGATGAGGTGCTCTGGTTCCCGATGGGCCGCAACGAGTCGCCGGTCTATCGCATCACCGGCTGGACCGGCTGGCAGCGCCAGCGCGGCGCCATCACCGTGACCGAGCCGGCGCAAGCGGCGCGCGGCGAAGGCACCGGCGTGCGCGGCGAGTATTTCGACAACGCCGAATTCGCTGGTACGCCACGGGTGACGCGCCGCGATGAGCGACTCTGGTTTTCGCAGCGTCAACGGGCGCGCGGCGATTACACGCGCTGGACCGAACAGGTGGTCGAGGGCATCGCGGGGGACGAGCCGTTCAGCGTGCGCTGGACGGGGCGCATCGAGGCGCCGCTGTCGGAGCCGTTCGTGTTTCACGTGTTCAACATCGACAACACCAGCGCGACGATGGACGACCACTGGCGCGTGGATCAGGCGGGTGTGCGCGTGTGGCTGGACGGGGAGCTGATTCTCGAGCAGTGGGCGCCCGAGGGTCGCGGTCGGCGGCGGCCGGCGAGCGAGCCGATCGCGCTCGAGGCGGGGCGCACGTATGACCTGCGCATCGAGTACGCGAAATGGGGCGACGAGGTGGTGGGCTTCAGTCTCGTGTGGGGCTCGTTCAGCCGGGAGCTGCATCGCGTGCCGGGCGCTCATCTCTATCCGCCGCCGTGAGGGTGGCGCGAAGCCGCAAGCGGCGGGGCATCGCGCCCGCCATTTGGCAAACGCCGCGCTTTGGGGGAGGATGTCGTGCGCCCGCACACCGGCTGATGTCCTTGCGCAGACCGCATGACTGGAGATCGCCCCCATGCTTCCGACGTTTGCCTCGTCATGGCGGCCGCTGTTCACCCGGACGATGGAAGACGGCGTCGAGCTGGCCGCCAACGTGCAACCGCGCACCGACCTGCCGATGGGTCCGTTCGCGCAACTGCCGGACGGGCGCATCGCAGCGCGCCATGAGAACCGTATCCGCTTCAGCGATGACGGCGGCGCTTCGTGGGACGACGGCGTCGCCTTCGCCCCTGCGCCCACGCCCGAAGGCGCCATCGCGTGCAGCGCCGGCGGCGCGCTCGTGTTCGGCTACACCGACCGGGCGCGCAAAACGGGCCTGAACTGGGACGAGCAGACCCACGACGCCCCCGACGCACAACTGCCCTGCTGCGTCGCGCGCAGCACCGACGGCGGAAAGACCTGGCACCACCAGACGCTGCACGAAGACTGGACCGGCGCCGTGCGCGACATGATCCGCACAAGCAGCGGCCGACTCGTGATGACGTCCATGAAGATGCTCCACGACCCCGGCCGCCACGGCGTGATGACCTACTGCTCCGACGACGAGGGCGCGAACTGGTATCCGAGCAACCTGATCGACCTCGGCGGCATGGGTCACCACGGCGGCGTCACCGAGCCGAGCGTGATCGAACTGACCGACGGCACGCTGATGCTGCTGATTCGCACGAACTGGGGGCAATTCTGGTACGCGCTGTCGTGGAACGAGGGCACGGGCTGGCACCCGATGGGGCCGACGGGGATTGATGCCTCCAGCGCGCCGGGGATCGTGAAGCGGCTGCAAAGCGGGCGCATTGCGCTGGTGTGGAACCGGGCGTTTCCCGTGGCGGGGCCGAGCGACCAGTGGGTGCGCGGCGGGGATGGCAACTGGTCGGCGGTGCCGGTGAGCGATTTTCGCGAGGAGCTGTCGATCGCGTTTTCGGAGGACGATTGCAAGACGTGGTCGCCGCCGCGCGTGATGGCGCGCAAGGCGGGGGCGCGGCTGTGTTATCCGTATGTGTTCGAGCCGCGGCCGGGCGTGCTGTGGGTGAGCACGCAGTCGAACTTCGGGGGCGTGCGGTTGGAGTTGAGCGAGGAAGCATTTCTTTGAGAGGTGTGGAATCGACGGGCCATGCGTTCGACTTTCCTTCCCAACGCCCGTTCTGAGCGAGTCTGCGAGCGAAGAGCGGGATTTGTTGGTTCAACATCGACCAGAGATCCCGCCCTTCGCTGCGCTCAGGACGGGCGTTAAAACAATCGGGTGTTCATTTGGAGTGTCGTAAATGACCATGTCGCTGTACCCCCACATGCTTCAGGAATACTACGTCCGCCGCGTGCGCGAGCTGAACGAGCAGCGCCAGGCGGAGTTGAGCGCGCTGCGCACGGCAGCGCAGGCGCGCGCCTATCGCGACCGCGTGAAGCGCAAGCTCCGCCGCGCGTTCGGCCCGATGCCGCGGCGCACGCCGTTGAACGTGAACGTGGTCGATCGCCTCGAACAGCGCCGCCACACCATCGAGAAGCTGACCTACGAGAGTCGGCCCGGCTACAACGTCACCGCCAACCTTTACCTGCCCAAAGGCGATGGCCCGTTCCCCGCCGTGCTCGGCACCTGCGGCCATTCCGCCGACGGCAAGGCCGCCGCGGGCTACCAGGCGTTCTGTCGCGGTCTCGTGCACCAGGGCTTCGCCGTGCTGATCTACGATCCGGTCAGCCAGGGCGAGCGCTACCAGTACGCCCACACGCGCGGACGCTGGACACCCAAGGGCCGCGGCGTCGCCGAGCACAACATGGCGGGCAAGCAGATGTCGCTGCTCGGCGAGTTCTTCGGCTCGTGGCGCGCGTGGGACGGCATCCGCGGCCTCGATTATCTGCTCAGCCGACCCGAAGTCGACCGCACGCACGTCGGCCTCACCGGCAACTCCGGCGGCGGCACGTTGACGACGTACCTCAACATGCTCGACGATCGCTTCACCATGGCCGCGCCCGGCTGCTTCGTCACGCAATACATCCGCAACCTCGAAAACGAATTGCCCGCCGACAGCGAGCAGTGCCCGCCCGGTGTGCTCGCCGCCGCGCTGGACATGGCCGACTACTACATCGCCCAGGCGCCGCGCCCCGTCATCCTGCTCGGCCAGGCGCAGGACTTCTTCGACCGGCGCGGCCTCGAAGCCACCTACCACGAGCTGCGCCGCTTCTACAAGCTGCTCGGCGCCGAACGCAACGTCGCGCTGCACGTCGGCCCGGGCGGCCACGGTTATGCGAAAGACCTGCGCGAAGCGATGTACGGTTTCTTCAACCGCATGGCGAAGGTGAAGGGCACTGGCCGCGAACCGCGCGGCGGCGCGCTGGACGAAGCCCAGCTTTACGCCGCGCCGCAGGGCCAGGTCACGCGTCTGAAAGGCAATCGGCTGATCCACGAGTTGATCGGCGAGCGCGCCGAAGACGTGCGCCGCCAGCGCAAGCGCGTGCCGGCGACGCGGCTGTCGCGCCTGATCGAGCGCACGCTGAACCTGCCCAAGCGCCGCGGCGCGCCGCACTACCGCGTGCTTCGACCGGAGGAGGGGCCGAAGGGCAGCGGCTATCCAATCATCTGGCCGTATGCCGTGGAAACGGAGCGCGACATTCAGGCGATCCTCTGTCGCTGGTCGACACAGCCCGCGAGCGAGCCGGGTGCGTTCTACTCTCAGCCCACCGCCGAGCCGACACTTCGGCTGTACCTGCCGCACCTGTCCAGCGGTGACGACATTGAAGCCGGCCACGTGCCGAATGGGCGCGAGCCGCTCTGGTCGCTGGACGTGCGCGGCATCGGGCGCACGCGCGCCCTGACCTGCGGCGACACCGAGTTTTTCGCCTCTTACGGGCAGGACTACTTCTACGCCGCCCACGGCCAGATGCTCGGCGAAAGCTACTGCGGCCGGCGCGTGCACGACGCGCTCGCAGCGCTCGACCTGCTCGCGGCGCAGGGCGCCGAGCGCGTGCACCTGATCGGTCGCGGCCTGGGCGCGGTGATCGGTGCGCTGGCGGGCTGCGCGCATCCGGTGGTGACGCAGGTGACGCTGAAGAATCCGCTGCTCAGTTTTCACGAGCTGACGCAAGAGCCGGTGTTCGGCTGGCCGCTGTCGTCGCTGCCGTGGGGCGTGCTGCACAAGTTCGACCTGCCGGATTGCTATCGCATGCTGGCGAAGAAGAAGCTGCGCCTGGTCGAGCCGTGGAACGGGCAGATGCGGGCGATGGATCGGCCCGCGGCGCGCGCCGCGATGCGCGAGCACGGCCTGCCGCTGAAGCATCTCGCCCACGCCAACGGCCGCGCCGCGACGCGGCGCTCGCGCTGACCGCCGCTTGCGGCTTCGCGCCGCGCCTGAACACCGGACACTTCCGC